>JAUIJG010000263.1 GCA_030431355.1 bacterium | reverse complement strand
GAGCCAAGTCAGACTTGCCAGATTTGAGAGCATCACTTTGGGCTCAAGGTTCAAAATTCTTTCCTCTCTGTCTTCCGACATGTTATCAGGACAATACACCAATGAATCGAGTAATGACAATCATAATATAGATTCAAATTTTACTCCCGGAATTCATGATTTATTGAATGAAGTTAGATCTCTAGTAATGATCTTACTTATATATGTGATTGAAGACTGGCAGTATTGGCTGATTCGCACTATGCTGCAAAAGTTACAATCCCTGTCTCTTTTTGTTTCTTTAGGTTGACTTTGTACCGGACCCGTTATTAAATGGCGTCATGAAAAAGTTCGTCACAGCTTTTAAACCTATTGCTCCGTCCATCAATTCGGACCTGTCACTGCTGCTGTTAAAAGTACTCTTTTAGGCAGGCCAGGTCTTCTTTTATCCGCAATGGCTCTGTCTTTCGACAGAGTCATTTTTTTAAGGGGAAATTTCATGAGTGCCAACATTAGCGATATAGATAGAAAAGATTCACGCCGTATCAAAGTCTTCGACACCACATTACGTGATGGTCAGCAGTGTCCTGGTGCGGCGATGAGTTTTGAGAACAATATTCGCTATTTCCGTCTGGCAAGCAAGATGGGGATCGATATCATCGAAGCCGGTTTCCCCGCTGCCAGCGCCCAGGATTTTGAAATTGTCAAAACCATCGCCGAGGAGAGTGCCGCCATGGAGAACTCTCCGGTTATAGCGGCGCTCTGTCAGTTGAGAAAAGAGCAAGTGGAGAAGACCATAGAAGCCTTGAAGCCGACCATCGCCTCCGGTCGCGGTCGTCTTCATACTTATGTGCCTGTGGACCCGGAGTTGATGGCAGCATCATTGGGCTCTTACAACGAGAAACGTGAGGAGATCATAAAGGACGTTTATGAGCTGACAAAGATGGCTGCGGATGCCGGATTAGAAGTTCAATTTAGTCCGGAAGGCTACTCTCGAATGGGAGAAAATTTCGACTTTACTTTTGAGTTGATCAAAGCCGCCATAGAAGGCGGTGCCACAATCATTAACTGTCCGGATACTATTGGTGGTGCTTCCCAGCTCCAGGGCAAAGATTACTTTGTCGAACATATGAAGAGACATCGGGATATGATCGAAGAGATTTTTCCGAATAAAGAAATTTGCTGGTCGGTGCATTGTCACAATGACTTTGGTCTTGCTGTTCAAAATACAATAAATGCCGTATTCGATGGGGTGGCTACCCAGATAGAGGGTTGTATCAACGGGGTTGGCGAAAGAGCCGGCAACGCATCCATCGAGCAGTGCATCATGATAATCGACCAGTTCGGAAATAGGACGGAGCAGGGCTGCCAGAGCTTCTATACCGAGGCTAACCTTAAAATGATTCAGGAAGTTTCGGATTTCATCGGCGAGTACATGCTCAAGCGTCAGCCACACTGGCCTGTCACCGGCGACAACGCCGCCAGGCATTCTTCCGGTGGCCACACCAACGCAATTCTCAAGAATCCTATGGCCTACCAGCCGTTCGATCCAAGACGGGTGGGCAAAGAGATCAGCTTCACTTTCGGTCCGCTCTCCGGTGGCAACCATGCTCGCTCTGTAATCGAGAACCATGGCTATATCTGTGAAGAGAGTGAGAAAGCAGCAATCGCGCAATTCATAAAAGACCAGACCCGGGCAAGACGTAAAGGCATAAGCGATGATGAGTTGATCAAACAATACTTCTCCTACAGACAGCCGATGCAGATTGATTCTGTGGATTATTCAAGACAGGGCAAGTGCTCGAAAGTGACTCTAGAAGGCACATTCTTCGGTAAGGAAGGCTGTTTCGAAGGAGAGCATTCCGGTAACGACTCTGCCCTTGCCGCTCTCAAAAAACTTGTGGAATCTGAGTTCGGCGAGACGCGCATCATCCGCCATGAAAGCTATTCTGACTCCAGTGGAATCAATGCTCACAGTGTCTCCACCATAATTCTCGAGGATGAATTCGGATTTAGAACAGAGGGACAGGCTAAAAATCAGGATATTGAGATATCTGCGCTCTACGCTTATATCGATGCTGTAAACAAAAGCTATGTCTACAGAAACTTTGCCAGGGAGCGCAAAGGTGCCGCATCTACCACCGCCGGAGCTGTTGCCGTGTCCGCTACCGCCTAGATAGCGTTTCCGAGTGTAACAAAGTTTTGTTCACATCCCTCAAACTGTATTGACCAATTTCAGTCTGGCAGTATGATGGGAGCCTGAGTCGGATTTCTTCCGGCGAAGAAATAAGAAAGCGAATCCATATTTAAAGTCCAACTTCTGTCATAAGTACATAAGCAAATGCAAAACTCTCTTATTTTTGTGGTCGTCAACATTATTCTGGTGCTGATTCTGCATCAGGTGTGTGGGCTGCCAGTGTAAGAGATTTTTTGAATCATAAACACAGACCCCCACACCGCTTCCGAAGGTGTGGGGGTTTTACTTAAGGACGATTGAACAAAATGACTATGAACAGCGATCAGATAAAAAGCGGTATGCACCGGGCTCCGGCTAGAGCGATGCTCAAAGCCACCGGGCTTACCGATGATGATTTGAAGAAGCCGTTTGTGGCAGTGGCCAACACATGGACCGAAGCCGGACCCTGTAATTACCATCTTCGTGATCTTGCCGAGTCGGTTAAAGAAGGCATCAGAAAAGCCGGTGGTACTCCCTTTGAGTGCAACACCGTGGTTGTCTCCGACGGCATCTCCATGGGCACCGAGGCGATGAAGGCATCGTTAGTTTCCCGGGAAGTGGTTGCCGACTCCATAGAAGTGGCTGTCCGCGGTCATATGTTTGATGCGGTTGTCGCTTTGAGCGGATGCGATAAGACCATACCCGGCACTATAATGGCGCTCTGCCGTTTGAATCTTCCTTCTTTGATGATCTATGGAGGTTCTATAATGCCTGGTCAGTTCCAGGACCGGGACGTGACCATCCAGGATGTATTCGAAGGTGTCGGCGCTTGTGCTGCCGGCTTGATGACCGAAGCAGAGCTCTCCGACCTCGAGAATCGCGCCTGTCCAGGCGCAGGTGCCTGTGGTGGACAGTTCACGGCTAATACCATGTCCACCGCAGCAACCTTCATGGGCATATCTCCCATGGGTGTTAACGAAGTTGCCGCAACGGACGCGCGAAAAAAATCCCTGGCTAAAGAATGTGGGACCCTGGTCATGAAGCTTCTCAAAGAAGACAAAAGACCGGGGTCTATTGTTACAAGGGATGCCCTGGTCAACGCCATCACCTCCGTTGCTGCCACCGGAGGCTCCACCAATGCCGTACTTCACCTCCTTGCCATAGCAAGAGAGATGGATGTGGAGCTTACCATCGATGATTTCGACGAAGTCTCAGCACGGACCCCGATAATAGTCGACTTCAAGCCCTGGGGTAGATTCAACGCCCCGGATCTGGAGAAAGCAGGCGGCATGCGGGTGATAGCTAAGCGCCTGAAAGAGTCAGGTCATTTGAACGATACCGAAACCGTCTCCGGAGCCACCTTATTTGAAGAGGCTGAAAAAGCCGAAGAGGTAGAAGGTCAGAAAGTAGTTCGTTCCATCGACAATCCCATACAGGAGCGGGGCGGCTTCGCCATATTGAAAGGTAGTCTTGCTCCGGAAGGCTGTGTCATAAAAGTTGCCGGACATGAAACTCCATTATTCACCGGTACCGCCAGGGTCTTCGAAAAAGAAGATGATGCTTTTAACGCTGTTCAGGAAGGCGATGTCAAAGAAAACGATGTGATCATCATCCGCAACGTCGGACCCAGGGGAGCCCCGGGCATGCCTGAGATGCTTGCCGTATCCGGTGCTCTTGTGGGAGCAGGACTTGGGGACAAAGTAGCCCTAATAACCGATGGCCGCTTCAGCGGTGCCACCCACGGCATCATGATCGGTCATGTGGCTCCGGAAGCCGCCCGGGGTGGACCTATCGCCCATGTGCGCACCGGAGACAAGATAACTATCGATCTGGAAAAACGCGAATTGAATGTGGAAGCCGATCTTGCCCCCCGGGCAAAAGATTGGCAGCCCAAACCCCAGGCTTATACCTCGGGAGTATTCGCCAAATATGCCCAACTTGTTTCTTCCGCTTCCGATGGTGCTGTCACCTGGATGAAGCAGAAAGAGCCTGTTACTTCAGGAAGATAACCAAACATACTGTTAACGCCCCGCTAAGCAATAAATTCAAGGAGAGTAAAAATGGCTTGCACAATGTATAGAGAAGAAGATACCAACCCGTCATTCTATGACGGTAAGACAATCGCCGTGGTCGGATACGGCAGCCAGGGCCGTGCCCATGCTCTCAACTTGAGAGATAGTGGCTTTAGAGTCGTGGTCGGTGTTCGTGAAGGCGGACCTTCTTATAACCAGGCTAAAGAAGATGGTTTTGCTCCGGTCAGCCCGGAAGAGGCAGCAAAGCAAGCCAATGTTGTGGCTATGCTGGTTCCTGATATGGCCCAGCCCACTGTCTACAACGAGCAGGTGGCTCCTAATCTTCGACCCGGATCGGCAGTCTTGTTTGCCCACGGTTTCAATATTCAGTATGACCAGATCAAACCCTCCAAAGAGATGGATGTGGTCATGGTGGCACCGAAAGGACCGGGACGTCTGGTCAGACAGCAGTACGAAGAGGGAAGAGGCGTACCCTGTGTGATGGCGATGTATCAGGACGCAACCGGCTCCGCCAAAGATGTAGCACTAACCTATGCATATGGATTGGGCGGCACCAGAGCCGGTGTGATCGAAACAACCTTCAAGGAAGAGACCGAGACCGACCTTTTCGGAGAACAAGCGGTTCTCTGCGGTGGTGTTACCGAGCTGATCATGCAGGGTTGGGAGACTCTTGTCGATGCCGGCTATCAACCGGAAGTGGCTTACTTCGAATGTCTCCATGAAGTGAAGCTGATCGTCGACCTCATCTATGAAGGCGGCTTCGCCAAGATGCATGAGTTTGTCTCCGAGACCGCTAAATACGGAGATCTGACCCGGGGACCCCGAGTAGTTGATGCCCATACAAAAGCTGAGATGAAGAAGGTTCTTGAAGAGATCCAGAGCGGTCAATTCGCCAGAGAGTGGATGGAAGAGAACAAAACCGGTCTCAAGAACTACAACGCCATGTTGGAAAAAGACTTGAACCATCCGGTGGAGAAAGTGGGCAAAGAGTTGCGCAGCAAGATGGCCTGGCTCCAGGAGCAGAAAGCAAAGCAGCCTGCTACCACTAAATAGTTAGAGTGAATGTGCGAGACCAGAGTTGATAAGAGTCGATAAGAGTAATTAGAGAATGAATGGAGCCAGGATACTTATAAAAGCGCTGGAGACCGAAGGGGTGAAAACCATATTCGGTTATCCCGGTGGTGCCATAATGCCTGTCTACGATGCTCTTGTCGGCTCCGGTCTCAAGCATGTTCTGGTGCGCCATGAGCAAGCCGCTGCCCATGCGGCAGAGGGTTATGCCAGGGCTTCCGGTGAGGTTGGTGTCTGTTTCGCCACTTCCGGACCCGGTGCCACCAACTTAATAACCGGTCTTGCCAATGCCTTCTTGGACTCGGTCCCGGTGGTTGCCGTCACCGGTCAGGTGGCCGCTCCTTTAATGGGCACCGACGCTTTCCAGGAAGTTGATATCTTCGGGATCTCCATGCCCGTGGTCAAACATTCGTTCATAGTGCGAGATACCGCCGAGCTTTCCGCCACGGTAAGAGAAGCTTTCAAGCTTGCCCGCTCCGGCAGACCCGGTCCTGTTTTGATAGATTTGCCCAAGGACATAGCCCTGGCCGATCTCGAAGTTGATGAAAGTCATTTCTCCGGAATGGAAAGGGAGCCGGACCCCCGTCCGGAAGCCCGCCAATTGAATTTGGCCCGGGAGATGCTAGCCGCCAGCTCCAAACCGATAGTTTATGCCGGTGGTGGCATAAGAATAGCCGGCGCCACCGAGCAATTGAGAGCCTTTGTGGAAGCCACCGGCATACCGGTGGTGACAACCCTCCACGGCATCGGGTCAGTTCCCGGTGAGCATGAGCTTTGTCTCGGCATGATCGGAATGCATGGCACCAGAGCTTCCAATCTGTCTGTTCAGGAGTGCGACCTTCTCATTGCTGTCGGCGCCCGCTTTGACGATAGGGTTACCGGCAAACTCGATCAGTTCGCTCCCCATGCCCGGGTTATCCACCTCGATGGCGACCCAAGCGAAGTAAGCAAGCTGAGAGAGGCTGATTGTCCTGTGGTCGGCGACATCAAGACCTCGCTCAATTTCTTGCACATGGAGATGTCCATAGAACCCTGGGTCAAAGAGTGTCTTCAAAAGAAAGCCGAGCATCAGTTTAAATATGACGCCCCGGGCGAATTTATCTACGCACCGGCTCTTCTCAAAGAGTTGTCCGCGGTGAAAGATCGCAACATGCACATCTGTTGCGATGTCGGTCAGCACCAGATGTGGGTTGCCCAACATTGCAAATTCGATGATCCCAAGAAGCATATATCCAGTGGCGGTTTGGGCACCATGGGCTTCGGTCTTCCTGCTGCCATAGGTGTTCAATTTGCCAATCCCGATAGCCTTGTGGTGGCTGTCAGCGGAGACGGCTCATTGATGATGAATATTCAGGAACTCGCTACTCTCAAGCGTTATAAGCTTCCCGTCAAAATAGTCCTTTTCGACAACCAGGCTCTGGGCATGGTGCGCCAGTGGCAGGAGCTGTTCTTTAATGAGAATTACAGCGAAGTGGACCTGTCGGATAACCCGGATTTCAAAGAGTTGGCGAAAGCATTCGGAATCGAAGCAATTCAGATTAAGACCCGGGAGGAAGTACCCGGAGCCCTTGAAAAAATTCAAAATGAACCTGGTCCATTGTTAGTTCACGTATTAATCGATCCCAAAGAAAATGTCTGGCCCCTGGTGCCACCCGGTAAAGCAAATTCTGAAATGTTAGAGGAAGCAAAAGCATGAGATACACCCTTGATATAAGCCTTAAGAATAACGAAGGCGCCCTCGAGAGGATACTCGGTCGTTTGAGACAGAGAAGCTTTTCTCTCTGTTCCCTGAAAGCCGACTCCATGGAGTCCGGCAAAGAGATGGTGGCACGAATTACGGTGGAGAGCTTTCGCCCCGCTGAATATGCCATGAAGCAGATCGACAAGCTTTACGATGTGGAAAAGGTAGTGTTGAACCAGGCTGTTGAGGAGCCCCAGAAAGATGTATTCGGATAATCCTGATAAAAGAGTCTATCTTTATGACACCACGTTGAGGGACGGTTCCCAGAAGAAAGGAATCTCCTTTTCTCTCGATGATAAGGTCAAGATTGCTCGGTTGTTAGATGAGCTTGGCGTCGCCTACATAGAAGGCGGTTGGCCCGGTTCAAATCCTAAGGATATGGCGTTTTTCAAACGAATGAAGAATGAGTCTCTCAAACACGCCCGTGTGGTAGCTTTCGGAAGCACTAGAAAAGCCGGAGTGAGCGTGGAGGAAGACAGCAATTTAGAAGCCCTTCTAGAAGCAGAGACCCCCTGTGTCACCCTTGTTGGCAAGTCTTCGGTGATGCACGTG
>JAUIJG010000262.1 GCA_030431355.1 bacterium | reverse complement strand
TGGCACCCCGGTATTCTTGCCAGAGCCGTTGTAGGAGACAACTTTCAAAGTTGGTAAATGAATTTCTAGGTCAGCGTTGCTTCTACTGTTGTTCTGTGTGTCTATGAAAAGATTCGGAGCGGTGATTTGCATCATATCGTTTTTCTTCGCGGTCGAGTTGTCAGTTTAGAGCCACCAAACAGCCATGCGATATGCAGAGACTTTTCACCTGACGGCTGCCATGCATCGCATCTATTTCGTTTGTATATTCTATTGGAATTCGCTTTATAAAAATAGTGTATATTTGTCTGGTAATCAAGGGGCAAAGTGGTTCTCTAATCAGAACTTAAGCTAAGCCGAAAATTACTTCAGTCCAGTAAGCCCGGTGGAGGATTGACCTCGAGAACCCCTGATTCCATATCCACTCTTGGGACGATTGCTTTTACGAAGGGTACCAATCTTTTTTCTCCGGAAACTTTCAATTCAATTTCGAGAAATTCTCCATCGTTCCCGTAAATATCTGAGACTCTACCAAGCTCATTTGCCTGGCTATCAACGACTTTCAGTCCGACCAGGTCGTTAACCCACCACTGATTTTCTTCCAACTCCAGGAGCTGATCCGGTTGGGTGAAAAGTACTTTATCTTTTAAACCTTCTGAGCTGGTTCTATCGGGATACTGATCTAGTTGGATGAGCAGGGAACGGTTATTTACCGAAACCGATTTTACCGTCGCTTCTTCGGCACTGTCGGCGCCGCTTCCGATTCTGACTGACTCCAGGGCAAGAAGTATGTCGGGGCTATTAGTTGAAGGGCTGATTTTTAACTCTCCTTTCAAGCCTCTAAAACCGACTACTTTTCCAACGACAAAGGAGAAGTCTTTACCGGCATTGGTGTCGGATGTGGTGTTATTTGATTCCTTTGATTTCATCTTCTCTGGCGTATACTACAGGGGTATCTTCTTTCCATCTTTTAAAAAGATCGTTGTCGAAATCCAGCTGGTCGAGAATGCGACCTACTACAAAATCGATCTGGTCTTGAATTGTTTTGGGGCGGTGGTAGAAACCCGGCGAGGCACAAGCAACTGTCGCTCCTGCTTCCGAAAGACTGAGCATGTTTTTGAGTTGGATATGGCCGAAAGGCATTTCTCTGACGACTATGACCAGGGGCCGTTTCTCTTTGAGGGTAACGGCAGCGGCCCGTTGAATCAAATTTGCGGTCAGTCCGTTGGCAAGGGCGCCCAAAGTACCAAGGCTACAGGGAATGACAGCCATGCCGCGGGTTCTGTAAGAGCCGCTGGCCACCGATGCGGCATAGTCGGAAAGCTGGTGGTATCTGAGAGGCACGTCACGGCCTAATTTCAAAAAGTTGAGTATTTCTTCCTCGGGATCCTTGCCAAGCTCCAGATCGTGCTCAACTTGCATGACCTTTCTTGCTGCTCCGGAGATAAGAAGCTCAGTGGGTTGGCCACTGCTCAGAAGAAACTGAAGGGTACGAAGACCATAGATGGCCCCGCTGGCGCCGGTAATGGCCAGCACAACCGGCAACGCTTGCTTGACGTTCTGCTTGAATGCTTGCTTGTCTGAATTCATGATGCCTAATATAGCAAAATCCGATTAGAAATCATCGGGACCGGACTGGGGCTGACCGGTTGTTGGATTAAATTTTACAGGTTTAGGTTCTGATTCCGATGATGAGGACGCCCCCGGGTCGGCAGACATCCCCTGGGCTGCAGGTTGTGAATTTTGGCCTGGCTGATTGTTCACAGAGAAGGGAGAAGGCTTTAAGAACCGAACATTCTTTGGTGTTCTCAGAAAACGTGGTAGATGGGCTTCCGGGTCAGTGGGCTCCTTGAGCATCGGTTTCTTGTCGAAGGTCTTCTGGCTCTGGGGCTGGCTTCCTGCGATCTCCTGGGAGGGGGGAGGAGAGCTTCCCGCCGGCTGAAACCTTCTAAAATTCCCCTGGGAATCTTTGCGCACCATGGGTGATGCTGCTCCGCCCATATCTATGGACATTCGTCCGCGAGAAGGAGCCACACTTATTTTTAGCGGAGCGTCCACCCGAATTGTCAGGGGAGAGCCGGACATTATATATATGTCCCGACCTTTCTTTATCATGGAGCGAATAACCGGTGTGCCTCTCACGTTGGAGCTGCGGCTGTCTACTCCCAGAACCGGGTCTTTCCAATAGTCTCTTTTCTTAACTACCTGGGGACCCCTATTTCCATAGTTCCGCTTGTTCATGGATGGATGTACAGCGGAGAAACTGGCGCTGGAGCCCGCATAGCCAAGACTCGGCTGACTCAACTCTTTATTAGGAGAGATACGACCACCGCTGGTGGTCATGAATTCTCCAGCTATGGAGGCGATCATCGGTCTGGTCATACCGTCCGGGGTTTCCAGCACTGTGAGAGAGGTTCGTAGTTTGCCTGTGGGCTTAGGTGTTCCTTTTCTATGCTTCTGTTTGCTTGCGGGAATGGCTTCCACCACTTCGCCGACAATTTTTGAGCCGATGGGGATGATTACATCGGAGCCATTAGCAAGAACAGGTGAGGTGATTTCGATGGAGAATTTTTCTCCGGGCCTGCTTTTGCGGGAGCTGATTGTCTGGTTCATACGACCCTCTATATGGGAGCCGATGGGAATCAAGACGGTTTTTCCGTGCAAAGTATTTGGAGATCGAAAATACTTTTCGGGATCTTCCTGCTTTCTCGCCTGGGCTTGCTGAGTAGTTATGGGAACTGTGCCGGCAATGATCATACCTATCATTATCGGTAGAGTCAGGAGTCGTTTTGCTTTGTTATTCATGGTCATTCTATAGGCTCGGGCGGAACTGGCTGGTTGAGGTTTTGGTTTGCTATTTTGGGTTATCGACTTTGTCAGTCGGATTGTCTGAGCTTCTTTTTCTGGCAAAGAAGCGGTGATAGATCACAACCAGGACAACAGTTGTTACTACTATAATGGCAATAAGTAGAAAGATTCGCCACAATCCCATCAAATATTCAACCAATCCGGGCATCATAATGGCGAAAGCGCAGGTGATGATTATCCCCCCGCCTATGAATTGAAACAGCTTTTTCTTATCTTCAGTCATAAAGCTGCTCCTCAAGATTCCGTCAGTCTTTGTTCAGCCTGTCATCAAACTGAGTGATTAATATTGGTGCCACAACTTTTGTTGCCACGAACCAGGAGCCTAAAAGTATTGCTGGAACTGCAAAAAGCCTGATCAAAGAAGGGATGAAAGGATAGAAAAGCGTGACAAGAACGGTGGCGCATCCGATGGTGACCACGGTGCACATGGTGGTGATCAACCTTTCTTGTTCTACCCTTGAGTAATTGCGAAAATACTTGTCCAGAATGGCAAGGTAATTTTTCCACATGGAGCTGATACCACTACTACCTTTTTTCCAGGTATTGGTCTCCATGATATTTTTGGGTTGTTGTTTATCCTTGTCTTCTTTCATTTTGGTTTTATCGGACTCAGTTAAGGCAGAGCTTTCTGTGTTTGTTTTTCTGAGATTGCTCAAATCCATGCTGATTTGCTCCTGAAAGGGCTTATTCCTAAACTTGTACTCTCACTGTATATTACTTACCACCGGACTCCCACAAGATATTACTTTGCGCCCTCTTTCCTGACTCGATCTTTCAGTTTGAAGAGAATTTTCTCCACTTTCTGCCTTCTATTATCGCTGTCATCCGAAGACTCAAGGAAATTTTCAGCATACTCTATGGTCTCTTCCAGTTTATCCTTTCTCTCCTTCAAGTAAAGAAAGAAAAGGTTGTAGTAAGCATCCGCCAATTGCGGATCGGCTAGCAGTGCTTGTTTATAGTGATCCTCGGCCACATCGGGAAGTTTTTTCTCAGTGGCATCTCCCAGTTTTATCTGGCGTTCGGCCTCTTTTTTCTGACTGGTTATTTTGCTTATTCCCTGTTCCGCCCTTGGTGCAACCTCGGGAATTTCCCGGGCGTAAGAGTAGGCCAGTTCTGCCGATTTTAAATCTCCATCGTTGTAGGCTTGTTCTGCAAGAGTGAGAAGCTGAAAGGGGCTTTCCTTGTGCTTGCCTATAACTTTGCTGAAGTATCGGGCTGCGTCACGGAATTGTTTTTGAGTAAGCGCCTTTTCCGCTTCGGCCAGCTCTATCTTGTCCTGCAACTCGGCCACGACAACCTTAGATGTGTAGTCATTATTTTGCTCAATTACTTCTTGCAGCTTATCTTTGAGCTGGATCCAGCCCTGGGGATACTGTCCTTCTATGCGGGCTTTGCGGAAGAAGACCCGGGCTAGTCCCAGCAGAGCGGAGGGGTCATCCGGTTTGACGTTCAATATTGTTCGAAACTCTTGTTCTGCTACCTCAAGTTTGTTGAGACGCAGGGCTAATTCTGACAGTTGCTGTCGGAGCTTGATGTCGTTGGGCAGAATCTCCAGAGCTGAATGCATCTCAGCTATGGCAAATTCACCGTCCCCCCGGATCATGTAGTACTCAGCCAGTCTTTTGTAGGGGTCAGCGTTCCTCGGATTTCTTCTTACCGATTCTTTCCAACTGGATACGGCAGAGTTTCCGTCTCCCTGTTTCTGGTAGATATCGCCCTGGACTTTGTACCACTCACTCTCTCTTTCGGTCCGAGATATTGAATGTAATTCGGTAAAGGACTCTTCGTGCTTACCCTGATTGGTCAATACTATCGCCTTCTGCAATTTTGCCGGGTTGTATTCCGGATCCATCTCCAGGACTTTGTCGACCATTTTGGCTGCGATGGCGCTTTTGGGATTGACCTTTAGTTTTGCCTGGGCAAAAAGCGTGCCGTTCTCTTTATCCTCGGCTATCATGTATGCTTTTTTAAAGAAATCGGATGCTTCTTCCGGCTCGTCCTGGGTCAGTTTGACCAGACCGGCTGTCTGTAGAGCGATGACGATACTTGAATTCTTTTCGATCGCTCTTTCACAAAGGCTTAGTGATGCGTCTAGATACCTATCTCTTTTTGCCGGAGAAGCGACATTCTTGGAGTGTTTGTAAGCAACAAACCCTGCGGCTGCCATCATGTTGGGATTGTCCGGATAATCGTCTTTGCACTTGTAGAGGATTCTTTCGGCTTCGATTACTTTTTTGGGATCTTCTTGTTTGGCCAGTGCCACAGCCAGACCGGCATAAGCGTCTCCGTTTTCGTCGTCTTCCAGGAGCGCTCTATAGGCTTGCTCGGCTTTTGTAAATTCATTTTTGAGAAGCAGGGTGTCGGCTTCGGAGATATGTTCCGGTTTCTTTATGCTCTTTTTCTCTTCCGGTTCGGTGCTGGTCTCGGTGTCAGATGCGGTGACGCTCTCCGTATTCTCCGTGCTTTCTGTACTCTCTGTGGTCTCAGGGCTCTCTGTAGTCTCTTTGTTTTCCCCGTTCTCTTCTTTAGTCTCAGTTGCTTGGGGTTCTTCTCCGGACTTTTTATCTTGTTTCTCTTCCGGAGTACTGGCAGGGGGTGTTTCGCCAGCATCTGCTTCGTTGTTTGCTTCTTTGCCTGTCTCTTCGGTTTTCTCTTCTTTCTCTGCCGTGGAAGATGTTTCAGTATCTACTTTTCCTGGAGCAGGTGTCAGATCCGGACTGCTTTCAATCTCGGCACCGGCGGGCGAACCTGATACTGCCATTGATGGCATTATGGTGCCGCCAAGAAGGAGGGTAAAGCTCAAAGCCAGCCCTAAAGACTGGCGAAATCCGTGGAGCAAGATGCTTCCGGTTTTATTTCTTTGTGAGCTCATTGGATTTGTCACGTTCTTTTTTCGCTTCTTCTTTGTCGCCAAGATTGTCGAGTACATCGGCCAGGAGTCCATGGGCTTCCGGCAATTCCGGAGCCAATCTTATTGCTTCTCGCAATGATGCTGCCGCTTTTACAAATTCCTTTTCCGAAATCTGTTTCTTCGCTCTATCCACGTATGGTTTTATGCGGGAGCTATTGATCTGCTTGAAGGCTGACTCGGCTCCAGGCTCTTTGAGAACTTTTGCCGTTCGATAGGCTACTTTAGCCTGGGTTAGTTCTCCCTGTTGCTCATAGACTGAGCCGAGCATGAGCCAGGCTTTGCCAAGTTTTGGATCTTTATCTATAAGTGCCATCAGGTCGACCTGGGCTCCTTTGAAATCGCCGGAAGCAATTTTGGCTTCTATCGCTTGCACCAGGGCCGGATCTACACTTGGTTTAGGCTTAGGCTTCGCATCGGCTCTTTTGGAACCGCCAGTGCCACCAACTTCGGCATCACCAGCTTTGGTGTCCAGGGGACCTTCCGTCGGATTGGAGCCGGTAATTCTTTCTATACCTTCTGCCAGATCGGGATGGGCGAAGGGGTTTATCAAATAAGCCTTCTTATAGGCGATGAGGGCTGTGTCGTTGTCTTTCAGCTCTTCTTTGCCTTTGCCGTATACATATAAGAGGAAAGGGTCATCAGGTCTCTTTTCCAGCAGGGCTTGAACTTTCATAACCGTGTTTTGCTTCATGGCCGGGGTTGAAACCGGGGAGCTGACTACAGCCAGATGAAAGCTGAGTCTTGCTTTATGGAGACGGGGATCGCCAGGACCGAGTCTCCAGCATTTTGCATAATGTAGTTTGGCATGTTCAAAGTCGCTGGCAAGTTGATAGGCTCCGGCAAGCATCAAATTGTTGTCGAAGGTATCCTGCACGGCCACTGCTTCTTTGGCTGCTGTGATCAGTCCCTGGATAGCTGCTGTGTTATCGGGATTGACGGTTACAGCCCGTCGATAGCAGACCGAAACGTTATAAAGGCGTTTTAGAAAAACTTCCGAGCGTCCGTCTTTCTTTGCCTTCTGGGCCACTCCCCAGAGAATGTCTCCCATAAGGGCGTGGGCCTGGGAGAGGGTGTTCTTTTGTCCCTTTTCCCAGGTTTTGTTGACCGCGGACATGAGCATCTCATAGCCTTCCACGATCTTGCCTTGTTTGTACATTGCCGCGCCCAGTCTATAGCGGCTCATTCCGTCATCTCTCATTTTTACGCAGATGCGAAATTCAACTATTGCCACCGGGAAATTGCCGCTGGTTTCAGCTTCGTCCGCCATATTCTCTCGGACTTTGTAGTCATCCGGATCTTTGCCCAGGGATTTGATGCAGGCGGCTAGATTGTTCTGGGCCGGGAGGTTATTCGGATCGGCGTAAAGGGCTTCTCTGAAGTGGTGCATCGCTTCGTACCACTTCTTCTTTGCCATCAGTCTGGAACCATATTGCAGGTGCGCGCTAGATAAGTTGCGCCGGAAATCCTTATTGTAGGGATCACCGTTTAATGCCTCTTCGTGCTCTCTTATGGCGTCGGCCCACAGTCCTTTGCTTCCCAGTTCCACGCCACGGTTGTTGTGCTCCAAAGGGTTTCTGGGGTTGGGTGTCTTTAGAATCACGCCACCACCACCGCCACCAGAGGCGCTGGTCACTCTTCTTCTTTTAGATTTTGCCTCGCAGGGCTCCGCCTGAAGTAGAGAAATCAAAACCAGACCGGCTATGGAAATTCTTGTCAGTTGGGTGAAACTGAATTTCCATTTACCAGACGCTTCCAAGTTATTTGGATTGTTCGAGCCTGCTCTTTCGGGGTGCATACTAATGGATTA
>JAUIJG010000261.1 GCA_030431355.1 bacterium | reverse complement strand
GGCGGTGACTTCGACAGACACGCCCTGCGAAACACACCTCTGGCTACTCGATGAATTATTCCGGCATTGACTAGTTTGAAGAGCGTCAAGTCAACTGCATTTCTGGTTCCGTACTGTAAAAGCTCTCTGGTCGTGAAAAGGCTAGTTAGTGAAAGATCATTGATATGTCTTTGAATAAACAGGGATGTGCTCATTGCTGATTCTCCTGTGTTAACCTCACAAAATTAATGACGATCTCTCAAGCATAAAAGTTCAATTTCCAGCCGCTCAAAATCTATCTCGTTGAGACTCCCAAAGGTGGAAAGAAAAACGCGCGTTTTTCTTTCCACCTCTGGGAGTCTAGACCTGAACTATTTTTCGCGACCGTTAGAATTCGAAGATCTGCGGCCTACGAATTTCAATTCTAATTTTGGCGCAAACGGAGCCACTCCTGCCTCAGTATGGCGAACAAGAAAGAGTCTCGCCAGTCGCCTTTGATATATGTATCTTCAACAAAATGAGCTTCTTTCCGCATGGAAAGCTTCTCCAGCACTTTTCTCGAACCCTGATTTCTGGTATCGCATGTGGCATAGATTCTATGAAGCTCAAGATCTTCGAACCCAAAGCGTAACATCTCCACGCTGGCCTCAGAAGCGATCCCCTGCCCCCAGTACTTGCGATTCAAGGCATAACCAAGCATGGCAGTAGAATGGGTGCGGTCTTTAACCGACAATCCTATTCCTCCGACAACCTTCTTATCTTCGCGGTGGACGATAGCCAACTCGTAAGAGCGACGTGGTTTCTCCCTGGCCGACTCCCTCGCCGCAAAAATAAAGTCACTGGTCTCTCGGTCAGAATTGGGACCCCAATCCATATATTTGCAAACCTCGGAATCCGACGCATACTCAGAAGCATCGGAGCTGTCGGAAGACCGCCAGTTCCGCAAAACCAGTCTTTCAGTATTCAGGGTAAACATCAAACAAAGTAAACCATCCATGGAGCGGAATGTACATCTACATGTCAAGCTAATAACATCTATGATCCAAGGCAACTATGAGGCAAGAAAACCATGCCAGATGTTATCGTCAAAGCATCCACCGATAGAAACTTTACCCAGGAAATAGAAGCTGGTTCTCACAGCTTGGTCTGCGACGTATCCAAGTCGCTTGGTGGCGATGAGAAGGGTCCTGATCCTCATCAATTGTTGCTCAGCTCTCTTGGAGCCTGCACTGCAATTACTGTCCAAATGTATGCCAAAAGAAAAGGATGGAACCTTGACAAGGTAACCATCAACTTGAAAGAAGAAAAAACGGAAGATCCTGAAAACACAAGCCGTACAATGCCGAAAATAGTTCGAGAAATTGAACTTGAAGGAGACCTCACCGAAGAGCAAGTTGAAGATCTAAAAAGAATTGCGGACAAATGCCCCATTCACAAACTAATGGTCGGTCCTAAAGAGATTTCCACAAGCGTATCTAAAACTGCCTGATTCGAAATGTCCATAAATCAAGAGAGACTTACGGCATTCAACAAGCTTCTCAAAACTGAAATCGTCGGCAATCCCACACGGATAACAGCGGGATCAAGTTCATCGGACAAAAACAGTTCCGACGGAGTTTCATCGAATACAGAGAGAAGTGCATCGAATTCAGGGACAAGTTCATCGAATACAGAGAGAAGTGCATCAAATTCAAATGAATACTGGGATTCCATAGACTCCACCAACAACAGGTTGGCTCAGCTCGCCCGCGAAGGAGCCCCGGAAGGCACCACTGTAATCTCGCGGCAGCAAACGGCCGGAAGAGGAAGACTAGGAAGAGAATGGGTTTCAGAGTTCGACTCCGGTCTCTACCTGAGCACTCTTCTGAGACCCGAAAGATCAATAGCCGAACTTCCTGTCATCACTTTGTGCCTTGGAGTGGCGGCAAAAAGAGCAATCCTCGCCTTATCGGGAATCGAGCCAGGACTCAAATGGGTCAACGACCTCATATACGACACCAAAAAGCTAGCCGGAATTCTTGTGGAGATTCCAATCGGAGCAACAAAATCCTCCCAGTCAAACGCCCTGGTCATCGGTATCGGCATCAATTTGAAGACACCCTCTTCCCCGCTTCCCCAGGAGATCGCAGACAAAGCGATCTATCTTGATCAAATTTGCGATACCACTGTAGAGGCAGCAGATCTGGCAGCAGAACTATGTTTTCAAATCGAAGAAGTCTATAAGAAAATGCAAAACAATGAGTTGAATCTGCTCCTGGACGAATGGCGGGCTGGCTCCGTTACCCTCGGTCAAACGATCCAAACAGCAAACGGCGACATTGAAGGTCTGGCTGAAGACATAGATCAAAACGGTGCATTGCTTGTTAAAACGAAAGATGGCACCAGATTGCTCCACGCCGGTGAAATCACGATCAGAGGCAAAGACGGCTCTTATAGTTACTAGTTGAGAAAGACAAGTTCGAGAAAAACGCTTCAGCAAGGCTAGTTCGAAAAAATCGGTTCAAAAGAAACGCTTCAGCAAAACTAGTTCGAGAAAGGCACACAAGAATGGTGCACCATTCTTGTGCCCTATCGAGCAAGCCGACTTAGCAATGAAGCAGACTGAAGATCTCCATCTCTTCACTGTTTTCACTATCTTCAAACTTCTTACGGCCATTGAGAAAATCAAGCTCAATCACGAAGCCTATGCCGACTACATTTGCCTTAAGACCGACAAATAGATCATGGGCAGCCTTAGCTGTTCCGCCGGTGGCAAGCAAGTCATCCACAATCACTACTCTCTCGCCCGGCTCGACGGCATCGGTATGAACTTCTAAAGCATCACTGCCGTACTCAAGCTCATACTCTAATCTTGTGGTCTCGGCGGGAAGCTTGCCAGGCTTGCGAACAGGAATAAAACCGATTCCCAGGTTCTTTGCGATTGTGGGAGCAAGAATAAAGCCCCTTGACTCAATGCCTACTATCGCATCCGGCTTCAGCGCCTTACACCTTTCCGAAAGCGCTTCGAGGGTGAAATTAAGAGCTACAGGATCCTTGAGAAGAGTGGTTATGTCTTTGAAAAGAATTCCCTCTTTAGGGAAGTCGGGCACGTCTCTTATGGTGCTGAGCAACCACTTGGACTTCTCCTCACTGAGAGGAAGTTTCAAATCCCGGGGCTCTATCTTTTCCATCTGCATTACCATAGTCCTGCCTCTCTTCTAAACTGACCATTCCGGCATCAACCTCCTCGGTCTGACGAGGAAGCCTCACGCCATTTTTGACAAGTGCTAATTGTATATCCTTTATAGAGGATTCTCGACACCAGTTCCGGAAAGTCTTAATCTCATCAAGACGATTAGCCAACTGATCAAATTCGGCACAACCGCTCAGGTTACCCACCGAATCGGAGAGCAGATCTAGATTTATAACTCCATCCTCGGCAAACCAATCGACCAGATTAGCTTTCCTTAAAACAGAGAGGCCAAGAGCTACTGAAAGTTTGTCACCGGCCATCAATGCCGTCAGCTTAGTCCCTTCTATTTGTCCGTCTCTCTTGTTCACGGCAAATTTGACGATTCCATAGAGCCTCTTCAGAAAAGCGATGGGCTCTTCCATCGATCTATCGGCGTGACCCATCATATATATGTTTCTTGGTGCTACCACGCTAAGAATCTCTTCGAACAATTCCTGGGTCGGTGGATATTGATAAAGAATCAGATGTTCTCTGGAGGATAGCCCATTGCGATCCACGAAAGTCAAACCGGGCACTTTCAAATCTGCCTCGGAAAAAACCAGAAGATTGTCTCCCAGCTTTGAGACAGCCCTCTTCATCACTTCGATTGGAGCCTCGTGCTCACGCAAATCCTTCCATAGGAGTTTGGAGGACTGCATGCTCTTGCGGGTCGGAATCGAAATATTCTCCGCCAGAGCAGAAAGTTTTGCCAGGTCGTCTTTGACTTCGTCAGCACCACCGGTCATACCAGACGAAATCGGCTCCAACGCCTCTGATTCTACTTTCTTCGCCGAGACCACATCTTGAACCGGCTCTCTCTCTTCTGACGGCTTCGCCCCAGAATCCACTGCCGCATCATCGGATTGCAAGGAGACCAGGTCCTCTTCCTTGATGCTCTCCACGTCAGTACAATCTACTCCACCCGGTTTGCGCCAATCTTCCAAAACAAGCTGCAGACGGTCACGGTTGTTAAAGTGGTTGACCTCCGGAGTAAAGGCTATGTCCACAGATTGCCCGACCTCAGGAACACGTCCCATGCTATTCCACATGACACACTCGAACTCAGTGGAGTTAGAAGAGGAGCGAACCATTATTCGAGAATGCTTCTTCTCTTTGCCCAGGGGGCGGACTCCCGAGCAGGTCAATTTGGTCATGCATAGCCGGGGCTTGCGATTCCCCATGCCGAAGGGAGCTAACTTCAAAAGGTCCCTGGCCATGTCCAGGTCTACCGACTCGGGGGGAGCGACATAGTCGATTTTGACCACACCCGCCAGCGGCTTACCCTGGAGCATTTTGTTGCAAGTTGCCACCAGTCCTGCCATGAGCGCATCAGCGCGAGCCGCCTCGGTGGAGAAACCGGCAGCCATTTTGTGACCACCCCACTTCGTAAGAAGATGCTCGTTATCTTTCAAAACCTCGTAGAGGTCTAATTGGGACACTCCGCGAGCGGAACCTTTGACAATCCCTTCCCCTCGGTCCAGCTGACCGATGAAAACCGGGCGGTGGTACTTCTCCACCAACCTTGATGCCACTATACCGACAACCCCGTGGTGCCACTCAGCATCATAGATGGCAATACATTTTTTCCGACTCAATTCCGGGTCTGACTGAACCTTAAGATCGGCATCGGCAAAGATTTTCTCGCAAAGTTCTTGCCTGCGAACATTCTCTTTCTGCAACTCGTCGGCGATTTCATCAGCTCTTGCCTCATCATCCGTGGTCATCAACTCCACAGCTTTGTTGGCATCGGAAAGACGGCCTGCAGCATTAATTCTAGGAGCGATTCCAAATCCAACCAGGTCCGTGTTTTTCTGTTGTCGTACCTGGCCCAAAAGAGCCTTCAAGCCTACACGTTCGGTCTCCAC
Source organism: bacterium (assembly GCA_030431355.1). Next base: position 2,511 of record JAUIJG010000261.1, on the reverse strand, counting down.
CAGCTTCTTCAATCCGATTTTGACCAGATAACGATTCTCCCTGACGAGAGGCACCAGATCCGCTATCATTCCCATGGTGACCAGGTCAATCAAAAATTCGGCTTTCTCTTTCTGTCCTTTATCTTCTAGAAGCGCCTCACAAACTTTGTAGGCAACCCCTACCCCGGGCAAGTCAAATAGGGGATGTTCTGAGTCAAGTAGCTTAGGATGCACAATACCCACCGCCGGCGGCATCATCTCAGGCATGGTGTGATGGTCCAGAACAAGGGTATCAACGCCAAGAGACTTGGCGAAATTGATCTCTGAAAAATTTGAAACTCCACAATCGCAGGTTATGATCAACTTGGTCTTGTGTTTGCTGGCAAGAATGCTGACGGACTTAAGATTGAGTCCATAGCCTTCATTCATACGGTTGGGGATATAAAAATCCACATCCGCTCCCAGGTCCTTAAGAACAGAAAGCAAGACGGAAGTTGCGGTTACTCCGTCCACGTCATAGTCACCGTATATAGTGATATGTTGCTTTTTCTCTATCGCTTCCGTAATACGACGCACAGCCTTGGCCATATCCGGCAGCTCCATGGGACTGGTCGGAGTGTAGCTCTCGGGCTCCAGAAACTCCCTGGCCTTCTCGACCGTGTCATAACCCCGGCCCATTAGTAAATGACCAAGTACAGAATCACCATCCACCAGCTCGAGAATCTCCTGTGGAATGCTCATGGGTTCTGGAAAAACCCAAAGATTGCCTTTTGAGCTGGTAGACATCGAGCTTTGCATGTGGAACTCCTCCATGCGTGCACGGAAAGTGACGCAGCGAGCTAGAAAAAGATAGATGAAATAACAAGAATACTAGGAACACCGCCGCCCCGCAGAAACCATTTACATATACAAAAGGACACCCCGGTATAAATACTCGGCACCGACAAGGTATCGACTACAAACAAAAAGACTACCGATCAGCGGATTTAAACTCCATCAAAAAAAATTTCCTTAACGATCGAATTGAACAACCCGCGCATATACATTAAATATGCAATTAAGAAACATGCAATCAAGAAGTATAAAATCCGGGTAGATGCAGATACAGACGGCGTAGGTAAAGACTCAGGTTTGCAAAGACTCGGATAGGCCAGGTACAGGTCAGGTACAGGCCCGGGCATGAACCGACTCCAGACCCAAAATTCAGTCTGCAAAAAAGCTAGCTCTAATTCAACTCAGGATCCACCAGCTCAAAAACTTTTTTGGGCTTAGCAACTCTTGGCCAGTTGGTCAAATCATACTCAATAACCGTTGTGATAACGGGAGGCTGAGGCCAGGGCAGAGCCCAGCCCATGATCCAGAGAACGGGAATAAACACCACATGCAAGCTCAAGGCGACAAACAAGCAGTTAACCAGAGGGAGCTGGTCCTTCGCCCAGATAACAAGATCGCCGCCGGACACCAGAGGTATGCGCCGAATTTCAGCTTCGCTACCATGGGCATCAGCAAGCAAACCACCTCCTTTTATATCTTCTTTGTAGTGCTCGGATGTTTTCAAGTACGCAGTAACCTAAGCTGGTGGTAGTATTAAGCCTACCTAAAGCATACATGGAGTTTTGCCCTGGTGGATGAAACTTTCTTCTGATTAGGTCATCTCTCCTGTTAGTGCCGAATTCCCTGTCCGAAAAACATGCCTCGTCTGCAAAATATGCCGCCTTCCCAAAATTCAGCCAAGACACAAAAAGCATTGTCCGTACAATTCAATTAGGTCAAAATTTCCAGCATCCGCAAGAATACCGACAGATATGACAAAGAGCCTCAATAAATCTAAAAAAGCATCATTTTCTGCCCTGGGCCTGCTCCTGGCACTTTCGGCTTCTCCACAGTTCACGCCGGTTTTTGCCCAGGTCAGCTCTGCTTCCAAATCAGAATCCGGGTCAAGCGGTGAAGTCTACGGTCCCCCAAATCTGCTCAGGACAATGAAAACCCCATTCAGCGGATCAACTGTGAAGCATTCAGAGCAGAATAAAAAAGTCCGGGAGCTGAAGCGAAAAGAGCAGGAGTCAAGCAATTCCCTGGGCACAATCTCCCTGGCTCCCAGGGCAGGGACCTCCAGGTTGTCAGCTCTGACTTTGAAAAGAAAGCTTGTGCCTTCAAGAATTTATTTGCCGGAACGAATGATAATTGGCAAACCGGCAACATTTGTCATAAAAGGCAAGGGCGGCTCCAGCGTAGCTGTTGCCATGGCGGATAGGGACTCAGGCAGCAAACCTGTCATGGGGCATAAATTAAGGCTTGGCTCCGACAGAAAAGTGGTCGCAGTAGGTAAAATACCTGAATCGGGCGTACTCGAGATTGTGATCGGAACCCCCATAGAAGGTGATTTAATTGGTCAGCAGCTTTTTTTCGAAGCAGCCATTTGGACAGAGGATGACATGAAGGACCTTGAGTTCGCCGAGACCATCCCACCCAATAGTGAGTCCGGAGCCAAAAACGGAGTAGTGATTGCCGGCGATATGCCCAAAAAACGAG
>JAUIJG010000260.1 GCA_030431355.1 bacterium | reverse complement strand
GGGTTACGGCTCCATTCTTTCTTTGCGGTCCGTACTGTGGTGTCGGTCGAACAATTGTCGACGAGCACTACCTCCCATTGCTGTTCAATCAGTTCCTGTTGCTGGAGATGCTGCAAAGTCTTTGCAGAACATTTTGAACTCCGTACGGACCGCGGTTGAAAACGAATTTGCCATCCAGCAAATGGAATACGACGAAATGTACGGTGTCGATTCCGAAGAGTATGAACGCTACCAGAACAAAGTGGGTAGCTGGTTGAAAACAAACAAACTGATCGATATGGTGGCGGATCTCCTGCCTCTATCTTTGATGATGAACATGGCATCGCCAAATTATCAAGATCCAAGCCCACCACCAAATATCGACCCCGCTGCTGCTCCTGACCCGACAGCGGTGCAGCCTGCTACCCAACAGACTCCTGCCGAATCCCAGAATCCCTGGGCCCAGCCGCAGGAGACCCCAGCGCCTGTTGCCCCTGCTCCTGATACTCCACCTGAAACTTTTCCCCAACAGGCTGCTGCTACTGATTCGACAAATACTCCTGTCTCTCAGACAGAGATTGAAAATCCCTGGGCTGTAACAACAGAAGAGCAGCCAGGCAATGTTCAGCCTGCAAACGCCCGGGAAGCGCCTCCGGATGCTGCCGCAAATGATGAAAACGCCAACTATCAACAGCTTCAAACCGATTCTACCCAGCAGGCTCCCCAGTATCCACAGAATGCTCCGGTGGAGTCAAATAATCCCTGGGCTGTTACTGAAGAAGAGCCAGTGGCACCCCAGCAAGCTCCTGTCGAATCTCAGAATCCCTGGGCGGCACCGCCGGCAGAAGCCAGTTCCCCTCAACCTCCCCAACCTCCAGAACCAGTTCAGAATCAGCCTCAGGCTCAAAAGCTAAACTCCTGGGGCGCTCCTCCTGCAATGTCGCAGCAAGAGTCCGTACCTTCTGTACCTTCTGTACCTGTTGTGCAGGACATGCCAGCCACACCTTCTGATCAGTTCGTACCTGAGCAGCAGAGCGCACCTGCCCCTCAACCGCAGGCACCCAGTCCCTGGGGCGCCCCAGCTCCTGCAGACCCCGGCGCATACTCGACCAGTCCCCAGAACGCAGCGCAGGAACTCGCGCAGACTCTACCGCAACCGACTCATGAATCGGGTGGATGGCAGGCTGTCTCTGATGGTTCGGTGCCGGCCGTTCAAAATGATGATACCTCCTCAGGTAAGTTGGATGCGATTTTTCCTCAGTCCCAGCCGGTGGAGTCCCCTCAGGGAGCCGATGTTCAGGGCGATTCTTATATGCCGTCTTCTGCCTGGATGAGTTCAGATCCTGGGATGACAGCGCCATCTATGCCGATGCCACCACCACCTCCTCCAATTCCTGCACCAACGGCAGAAACTGATTCCGGTGGCTTTTCAGAGCCGATGTCCGCCGATTATCAAAGTGGGGTAAATTTCGATTCAATCGGTGATGACCAGTTCACCGAAAATTCAAATAACTCTTATCAGAGTCCGGAACAGAGTATGCCTCAGCCTCCTGCTCCTCCGGAAGTGGTTCCCGGTATGCCTTCTACTCCTCCGAACATGCCACCGACACCGCCACCAATGCCACCGCCACCACCACCGGTACCTGCTCCTCAGCCGCAAGATTTTCAGCAGGGTCAGGCGCAGGAGCAGCCACAGACCAATCCCAATACTCTGGCAAGTGGTGCCTGGGCTGTACCCAAGAACGAAAACGAAGAGAACAAAGAAGAAGACCCCTATAAGTTCGACCCCACCAATGCCTGGGGTTAACACCAGGTCGACATTTCCCTTGATTTGCTAATTAGACTGCCATCATCGATCGGCATCCGGCAAGCGCCTGCCTCAACTCTTCCATGGATTGGTATCTCTGGGCCGGAGATTTCTCAAGGGACTTAAATAGTATCTGCTCCAATTGTGGAGGAATGGCTATATTGGGATTTGCCACCGTTATCGGGTCCGGTTTCACGTTCACATGCTTGAATATGGTTTTGACTGCGTTAGGAGCCATGAAAGGCGGTTTCCCGGCGATGGCTTCGTACATTACACAGCCCAGAGAGTAAATATCCGTTCTAAGATCAAGTTCGTCTCCAACGCATTGTTCCGGACTCATATAAAGAGGACTTCCGACGATATCGCCAGTGGCTGTCAACTCTTGCTCATTGAGATCCTGGGATGCCACCACCTTTGCGATACCGAAGTCGACTAATTTTACGTAATTTTCCCTGGCATCACTTTTCATGATCAGAACATTACTGGGCTTTATATCTCTATGAATAACGCCTCTTTTATGGGCATGCTCCAGGGCATCACATATCTGATCAAAAATGTCGAAAAACTGCCTGGGAGGTAACCCATTGTTTTTGCCAATCTCTGCTCTCAGGGTCTGCCCTTCGATTAACTCCATGATCAAATAGGGAACTTCATCTTCTGTTAAACCATAGTCATGAATGACAACCAAATTAGGATGATTCAGTTTTGAGGCTGCCTGGGCTTCCCTTTCGAAGCGCTGAATATTAGACTCTTTACTGGCCACGTGGGGATGTAGAACTTTTATTGCCAGGGCTGCGTTTGTCTTCCTGTGGCGTCCTTTGTAGATAGCCCCCATTCCCCCAAGGGAGATTCTGGAAATGATTTGATACTGCTCGGGAAGGCGAAGTCGATGGGTGGTGAGCAGCTCGTCATCAAGGCTTTCATCGATGGAGTCATCCGAGGTGAGATGAACTGTTTTATCCGGAGCGTCACTCATCGCTTCTAAAATGCGAGCCATCTTAGGTGGGTGGTGATAGTTTAACAATGACTGCGACAAAATAGCCACAGTCATGGATGCATTCTGATTGCTCTTCAAAAAATGTCTTTTGAAATTAGCGTTGGCCAGGCGTCTGCGGTCGAGTATAAAATCCCACAGCCCGGCAAATCCATCCGTTAGCTGTCCTCTTTTCGGCAGCTTGAATCCTGGGGCTTTGAGGCTCCATTTGATTGCCACATAATAGTCGAATAGGAGCGCTATAAATAGCGCACTAACAAATATATATACGCTGGCGAAACCACCGGCGGTGAATAGTTTTACACTGGAGGATACGAACTGGTGGGGATGCATAAAGTGCAAAGAAGCGAAGTGATCATAGGAGGCCCACACCAAGCCAAGCAATCCTATTAGCCATGCGAGTTTCTCGCTCCTTACTCTTGCATACTGGAAACTTCCGATGAAGAAAGAAGCTATTGCGGTCCAGACCACATGTCCTGCCACCAGAAATTGTCCGTAGACGAAATCTGCTGTGGGTAGCCACTGAATATGATGGTTCCAGTTATTGGCTACATGAACAAAGGCATCATTTACTACGCCGAATCCGGCACCCACTGCTGCTCCCATCAAGATAAAATCAGTCAATCCGTAGGTGTGAAGGGTGAATTTTCTAGTTCTATGGAGATGGAGAAGAATGGGGCTTATTTTTAATGCTTCCTCAATGATAGGAACAGCGGTGGATCTGATAGGCTGCAGAAGAGCGATCTGAAAAATCTGCTCCACGAGAAAAGCCATTCCCATCACCAGTCCACCGGCGAAAAACATGTAGAGTATGGTTCGCAGTGGGATAGTTCTGGTGAAAGTTGAAAGCAACAGTAGTCCCAGCACAACAGAGACATTAAAAGAGAAGGCAATAATCCCGGGGGGACCTGTTTTAATCAGTGTTATAGCAATCCACCCAGCAAATCCTGCCCAGAGAATGATCCATCTAATGGGCACTTTCGTAGCACCGACTGGAATAGTGCCCCAGGTCTTGTATTGTTTTTCTCTCTTGTTAAGATGCAATTTAGACCCTTATCACTCCTCTGAAAAGACCATGGATTGTGTTGCTTCTAAAAAGGCCTGGGTTGCCACGTCGAGACCTTCGTCCGGCTTTTCCACTTTCTTATTCTGGGATTCGTAGAGCACGGTCAGAGCCACATCATATTTGATTCGAGGGCCTAAAAATCCATCGATAAATCTGCCACGTAATGAAGTAATCGAGGCATTGCTCTCATCAAGTTCGGAAACTGCCACCCCATCAGTCAAAGCTTCGTTGGTGACAACTGTTTTCTCTAAATTGCCGATGTCACCACCGGAGCCCTTGTTTTCAGTCTCTTTTTTCTTTAGGGATTTGCCCAGGAAGGGGAGAAACGACATCCAGGCGAATTTGGATGTCCGGGATTTTATCTTTGGACCGTCACCGAGTTCTACGGAGAGGGCGAGGCAAGACATGGCTGCAAACAGAGCCGTAAATATTGCCAGATTGCCAACCGTAGAACCTACATCCATTTCTTGATTTAATAAGTTTTGAGCTTGAAGACACTATATTCTAATTACCCAGAACGAAGAAAAACAGTCCGGGTTCAAAGCTATTGAGGGATTCGATTTTGGCTTTATCTTTATACGGAATAATCGATAAATTCCACCTACAGAAGAAACAATCCGGAGCGCTGAAGGGAAAGACCTTCATGGTCAAAGATTTATTCGACGTTCAAGGTAAGTGTTCAGGAAACGGCAACCCATCCTGGCAAGTCTGGCGTCAACAGAATCAGATGCCCCCGGCTCCAGTAAATGCTCCCTGCGTCGAAAAACTTCTAGATGCCGGGGCAATTTTAACCGGAAGAACCCAATGCGACGAACTGGCCTTGAGTCTGGATGGAATCAACGAAAACTATTCAACGCCTGTGAATACGCTCTATCCAGATAGAATACCGGGTGGCTCCTCAACTGGGTCAGCTGCAGTCACAGCAGGGGGCTTAGTAGATTTTGCCCTCGGAACAGATACTTTAGGCTCCGTGAGAGTGCCTGCGGCATATTGCGGGTTGTTCGGAATAAGACCCGGTCATGGTTCCGTTCCCATAGAAGGAGTTATCCCTCTTGGACCGAGTTTCGATACGGTAGGCTGGTTCAGCAAAGACCCTGAATTGATAGGAGCCGTCAACAATGTCCTTACAGGGGAAAGTTCTCAGTCGAGTAGTTTTACAGCCAGGAAAGTAATCTTGCCCGATGTACACTTCGACATCGTCCATGATAGCCACCGAGTTCCCCTATATGAAAAGGCAAGAGCGGTCTCCAACAACATAGCTCCGGTGCATGATATAGCCCTGGATCTTCGAACCCTGGATTTGTGGATTCTGGTTTTTTCAATAATTCGCTCCCAGGAAGCCTGGCAGTATTACGGAGATTGGGTCGATAGTGGGCAGGCTCGAATTAGCGAAAGCATTCTCCCCCGACTACTGGAAGGAAAGAATCTGACTGTATCGGAAGTCGACTTTGCCAGAAGAGTCAAAATTGCCGCCGAGCAATTGATAGCAAGCTATTTTGCCGGTGACTCCATTATTTGCATCCCCACCACATGGAATCTGCCTGCGCCGCTGAATAGCAGCGAAGAAGTCCTGTCCGAGTACCGAAGAGCAAACTCAAGACTATCGATACTTTCGGTTATTTCAGGACTGCCGCAACTTGCTTTTCCAGTGAGGCTTGATGCTCAGACAGTCATGTCTTTGTCTTTTCTTGGACCTCCGGGTAGCGAATCCGGTTTAATTAGTTTGGTCTCTGATCTGGTAGACCAAAAACTTATTGGCGAGTCCTAGTAGAGTTGTTCATTTGAAACTGAATATAGTGCCTGTTCCAATGAGGGGTACCGAGCGCCTGACAACCCCCTGTTAATTGGATTGCTAAATAACCTATAATTGGCACGATCATAATTAAGGTAGATCGATTCAAGGTTTGGTTTTAAATGAAGTCTTTCATACGAATTATACTCGCGCTTTTGTGTGTTTTTTGTTTTTGCTCTGCGCAAGCTCAGGAGACAGACAAGCCTGACGATGGTGCTTCAGTTAAAGTGGAGAAAAGCACTTCTGAGACCAAAGCCGATACAAAGGCAGACAAGAATTTACCGCCTGATCTCATATCTAATCAAGGTCCACAGAAGAAAAGCCTCTCAAAAAGTGACGAGAAGGAGTTTTTTGACTCCGAGCGTTATGAAACCATAGATGTTGAGCTGAAGTACAAGCCTAATCCCGCAGCTGATGCGGTTTTCGTGTTCTTTAACTATTTATCAATGGTAGCCATAGCGGCAATGATTATTTTTGTAAGTCTCTGGTTTCTTAAGAATAAGAAGGCTAGCAGCTCAAAAAGCTCCGGGAAGAAGAGAGCATCTACTTCAGAAAGCAAGAAGACTGAAGAAAAACAGGAAGAATCAAAAGAAGAAGACAAAGATAAGAAAGAAGAGAAAGAGGACGATGCTTAGTGCGCCGCGCAAAGTAATAGTCCTTAGCTCCCTCTTGCTTCTTTGCGGTTGTTCCACCCTGCAGGATGAGAATGTTCCCTATGGCTCCAGGTATGAGTCGAAAGAGTGGAAGCAACAATTCGATTGGCTTCAGGAGCAAGATGACACGGATTTTCTTCTCTATGTAAGAAGATTAGACCTGGCTGAAACCAGAGCTTTGGCTGCAATTAAAAAAGCGAAGCAATTCGGTAAAGATGATCCTAGATTGGCAAGGAGCCTGACAAGCCTGGGACGTATCTATCTGGAGAAGGCTGAATTCGAAAAGTCTCTGGAACCCTTGAACGAAGCATACAAAATTAAACTTGCTAAGTTTGGCAAGAAAAGTGCCGATGTTGCAGATATTCTAAACGAGATTGCCTATGCCCAGATCAATATAGGTCATATAAAAGCAGCCAGGGAAAGCCTTTCTGGAGCCGTTGCGATTCGCAAAGAGATTCGAGATTTTTATGCATCCATCGATTCAGATCTAGTTGAGGGCCTGATTCTGGAAAAGGAAGGGGATTCAAAAGCTGCCACCGAAAAGTTTGAGTCCACCATAGAACAGTACAAAAGCCGCTCCAATTCAACTGCTGGAGATTTGTCTAACGAGCAGCTCAGTAGAATGCGTATCTGCTTCTCAAAATATCTGCAGTTGCGGCAAGGCAAGAGCGATGAAAAAGAGCAGAAAGAGCTGGATGAGAAGCTCGCATATTTAAATGATTGGTTCCGAATTCTTGGTCAGGGCAGCTGATTTGTAGCTCAAGCCGACTTAATTGAAATTGATACCAACTCATTTACTCCGGTCGGAATTGTCTGAATCACAAGGTTCACATTTCCGAAATCTGGAGAGGAAAAGGCATTGGCTTGTTGGCGGTCCCTTACCTGGGGTTGAAGACCTCCGATAAGCTTATATGATGCCACCATATCAGAAGCTATCTCCGCAGCTAGAATTGTATCTGCTAGCAGGTTGCCGTCCATCATGTAGCGTAGCTTGAGACCTTCGGGGACAAGTTCCAGGTGCATCTCAGAACATTGCAGCTCGATTGCCTTTATAAGAATATTTTTGGCCAGGTCCATAACGGATGGGTCACTTAATATCGTTTCAGGAGGGGTCATCGCCTCATAAATGGGAGCCGGAGTCGGAGTTGGAACTACTGGTTGCGGCTCTGCCAGCAACGCTGGAGCAGGTTCGGGGGCCGGCTCTACCACAGGAAGTGGCTCCTGCTGAACCTGTGAAGGTGGCTGTTCCACCGGTGCAGGAGTCGGCATTACAGGTTGATGCTGTGGTGGTGGCTCTAATACCGGTG
>JAUIJG010000259.1 GCA_030431355.1 bacterium | reverse complement strand
AAGGGGTCTACCATGGATTTGCTTCTCTTATTTTGTGCTTGGGGCTCTATTAATAAAGGTTACCGAGGTGGCGGTGCCCTGTAAATCAGCAAAGGCGTATACACGCTTTCGTGTAACCCGCCCCCTCTATCTCTTGCTAGATAGAGCATCCGGGGCTTTTGTCGAACTCAATTGAAGCAAAAAATTCCGGCAAAATCCGGGCAAAACTTAATAACGAAGTCGAAACCCAAGATTTAATCGCTGCTAGAAAGCAGCGGATCTTTTCTGGAGAGAAGCGAATAGCAAGCATCCACAAGCTTAAACGTGGGTACAAAGTCGCCCACGGTCTCATTCTGATGATAGAAAACCACAGTGTCATCGGAATCGACAAGAATCGCACCACCCTGTTGCCAGTTGTCACCTTTGATCCCGTCCTGACTGTGACCGGATACCAAGGCCTTGAGTTGATCAAAAATGCCTTTGAATCCAAGGGTTCTCAAAATGGAACGCTTAAATCCAGCCGCTTCATAGGCTTTTAAACTCGGGTCGGTAACAACAGCCACATGATCTAGATTCAGTTTATAACGTTGAAAAAATCCGGCTATATGCCTGGCTTCACCGTTGCCTACCAAAATCAGTTTCAAGCCCAAATCATTTAACTCTTCCACCCGAGGGGCAAGGTCTTGCATGTGCATGCTGCAACCCAGGCAGCCGAAGTGTCGAATAAATACAAACAAAACCGGTCTCTCGGGGCTCTCTTCCATGAAGTCGCCCAGACGCATGGCGTGACCGTCTTCGCTTAAAACACCGGCATCGACCAGACCCTGGGGCAGGCGCTTACCGATTTTGACTTTCTCTTGAGACTCGGACATTTGAGCGATGGATAGATCCGCAGCGACAAAACAGTATCGTCTCGATAGTATCAAAGATAGCTGATCGTGAACAGGGAGATATTATCAGTTTCCCAGAAGGGCAGTGTTAGAATTGATGAGCCACTTCGCGCACCGATTTGAAACATCCGGTTAGCTGGAACAGCCTTAAATGCAGCCCGTAGATATCTTTCTCAATATCGCCAACTGCCTTTCACTGGCATCGTATATAGTGAAAGACATTCTAGTGCTCAGGTTGCTTACTATAGTGGCCGCCATAATTGTTCTTCCCTACATTCTCTTCAGACCCGAGCCACTCTATACGGCACTATGTTGGAACGGTCTTTTCCAGGCGGTTAATATCTATCGGGTGGTGCTTTTGCTCAAAGAGCGAAAACCGGTCTACTTTGAGGAGCGCGCCCAGGCGCTCTATGACCGAGAGTTCTCTTCGCTTAAAAGTCATCAGTTCGCCAAGCTCGCCAACATTGCCCACTGGAATGAGATCGAGGCAGGGGAGAAAATATTTAAATCAGGCGATGTCCTGGACCGAGTACTTTATCTCGAATCGGGAAGGTGCGAAATCAAAAGAGAGGAAGCGATTCTAGATTCCAGAGGCAAAGGTGACTTCATCGGGGAAAGCTCCCTGTTCTCGGAAAGTCCTCTTAAGGCGGATATCGAAGTAGCCCAGCCGGTCTGCTACGTATCCTGGTCCAAAGATGATTTGAACAAAGTGCTCATAGATTACCCCGACCTCCACGTGGCTTTCCAGAAAGTGGTCAGCCAGTACCTGATTCGCAAACTGGAGGAGGGTAAATACTGATTCTTTAATAAAAAATTGAAGGAGAACAAATTGATCGGAATTCTAGGCACAATAATAGAGGAAGCCGATTTAGAAGACCGCAAAATTAGAAGAACGAGGCTATGCGCTACCCAATAGATGGTTTACCCGAAAATCTGAGTGCCCGAGACTACTATGAACTGGGGCTCAAGTACCGTCTTGCCGGCTGGGTGGGAGTAGCCCGGGCCGCTTTGCAGAAAGTGGTGGAGATGGAGTCTTTATTAGATTCTTCCAGCGAGGAGAAAAGCCTCTCCCAGAAAGCCCGAAAGGTCTTGAAAACACAACTCCCCCGGGTGCCGGTTCCCCAGGAAGCCGAACAAAAAAATATTGAAGGCTTCAACCTGATGCACAGCGACAGAGAGAAGGCCAAGGGTGTTTTCCAGGAATTGATGGCGACCTACCCTGATTTTGAGTGGCCGTTCTCAAACACCGCTCGACTAAAGTTGAGCGAAGGTGATCTGGAAGGAGCCAAGAGCATAGTCAAATATCTGTTAACGGTGAATCCGGATCTTCTCAGCGCCATAGACCTGATGGTGCGCATCTCCATCGCCGAGAGAAACATGGAAGAGGCGCTCATCTACCTGGATCGAGCCCTGGAGCTATATCCCCACGAAGATGAATTCAAGCAACTTAAGCTGGCGATAAAATTGCAAGCCCACGGCGAGCCGCCGGATGTGATACCAGATGATCTATCTCCGGAAGAGTTTTATACTCTGGGCATGGAGCTGCAGGCTGTCGGTAGACTGGAAGAGGCAAGGACTGTCCTGACCCGGGTGGAGGAGAGTAGCGAGGACGAAGATCTGAGCGCCAGAGCAAAAGAGTTCATCCGCACCCAACTACCGAAAAATCCCATCGCCAAAGAAGCCCAGGACAGATGCATAGCGGCTCTCAAGGCCATGGCCAAAGATCAAGCTGGAACCAAAACTTCCCTGATTAATTTGACCATGGAATATCCTGACTTCGAATGGCCGTTTCTATTTCTGGGCAACATCTACATGCTCGACGGTAATTTTAAAAAGGCTGAGCGCTTGATCAAAAGAGTGATCACCCAGAATCCGGATCTGGTCAAAGCTAAGCATTTACTGATAAGTGTTTACTTTGTGGAAGGTCGCTATAAAGAAGCGCTCGCCTTCATAGACGAAGCTCTGGACGGCACCAGCAACGACGATGACGGTCTTGCCCTCGACCTTTTAAAAGCCCAGTGCCACCTGCAAGATTCGCTCTGATTTTGAGCTTCAACTCAATCAGTGGGGGAATTTTTTCCTTGTATGGAACGGCAGTTCAAAGACCGCGTTGCCTACCGGGACTTTAATGACCACATCACAATCCCTGGGGTTAAGACAGAAAAGCTCTCCGGTTCTCGATTCAAATGGCTCCAACCAGACAGGCACCACTCCGGGTGCTTTGTAATTACCTTTGACCAGTAGACCGGGCAGCGCCTGCTCTGAAGGACTGTCTTTGTCCAGGACTCTCTCCCTGGATGGTTGAAGTCCAACCCGTTGCGGCACCGTATGCGACACCGCTTTCCATTTACCGTAGACGCCGAAAACGTTAGGACCGCGGAATAGATCATGACCTTTTGAAGGCACGAAACCACGCACTGTCCTGGTCTTCTGAATATTCGCCAGCCAGGGTCTTGTATGGGTCAGTGACCAGATAGATAGCTCTTTTTGTACCCGGTCTATGGACTCGGGATCTATTAAGGGAATCGCCTGGGGTCTGACGTTTGGGTTCTGGAAGTCCACCTTAACCAGCTCCACCTCTCCAAGATCCAGCTCTCTTTGATGATCCGTGGTATTGGTTACCGTGACAAGAACACCGAGCAATTCCCAGAGGTCGATCACCGTGGCTGCCACCCTGACTCCGTTGGCGCTCATGTAGCGAAAAGGAAACTCATTATCGATAATCTCTTTGGAGCGAGTGGAGCCCGACTCCCAGACAAAATGCACCTCACCCACCACCGAAGGCGACTTGGTAGGCTGCACGAAATCTTCTCTTATTTTGTAAGACTCCTCATAGAGCTTTATAGCCTCTTGCTTCATGCCGGTCCGATGGTAGAAGAGTGACTGTTCCCTCAAAACATCGGCCAGATCCAGATTCTTATAACCCGGATGTTCTCTCATGATGGCAAGCACGGGAACGAAAAGCCTTTTGGCATCGGCATACCAACCGTGGCGTGCCATGACAGCCCCCAGGGTCTCAAGACTCAGCCCGTAAAGCTGGCTCTGGTCGTCACCCACTTTGCGCAGAATATCCACAGCTTTTTCAGCATTCTCCCGCGCTCTCTTCAAATCCCCGAACTGAAGTTCGGTACGAGCTAGTCCATAAAGACATTCAGCCACGTCTTTGGATTCTGCCCCTCTGGCAGAACGTGCCTTGCCCAGGGTGCTTCGGTAGACGGAGTTTGCGTCCTTGTATCTGCGCTCAAGCAGATAGAGCTTACCTAAAGCTAATCGGCTATCCACCAGATTGCCTTTATCCACCATGGGACCCTTGCAGGTCTTGACCGCAGCCAGTAGAAGCTTCTCGGCATGCCTGAACTTACGCTTGTTCAGGGCCTCCAGGCCATTTGAGTAGTTCTTGTGCCAGATGGAAGAGCGGGTGGGCACCACATAACGATGCTGTATGCGTCCCTCTTTTAGAATGCCGCCGTCCGCCGATTCCTGCGCCTCTCGGAATTTACCCGGGTCCTTAGCACTCTTGCCCTTACCCGGCTCGGGGGAGCCCGTGGGAGAAGACAACACGCTGACTCGCTCGGCATGAAGCGGCAGCGCCCAGAGCGCCAGGCTTGATGCCATTATGGCTGCCAGCTTCTTCATTTATCTCTCCTGCTGTGTGAAGCACTAAACTTACAGAGGGTACTGAAAGATCGAAGCATAGAGCATAGACCTGGTCTTGCGCCTGAAATTGGGTTTATTGAAGAGACTTAAGCTCTCCTTCTGAGCAATTTCAACATCAAAAGCCCCAGGGCAGTCAAAACAAAAGGTAAAGCCGCCACCACTACCAGCACCACGGTGTTGCTCTCGTTTCTGAGCATGCTATAGGCAGGATGAGCGGGGTCATAAGCGATCTCGATCTTGGTTCCTTTTTTATATTGTTCCAGAATCTGGCCAAGTTTTGGGGGATGAAAACTGCCAAGATCCTCCACCCTCACATATTTTTTCTTATCAACTTCAAATGCGTATTCGATGTACAGATATTTGTACTCGTCATAACGGCTTTCCAACTTGGTATTGAGCACCACCGCTTCCGTGGTAGGCCAATTCATCTCTCGATAAATATTAAAAGACCAGACAACACAGGCTATGGCGCTCAGAAAAAAGAGCACCATAAAGACAAAGAGCATTAACTTAGTCTGCAATTCCGGTCCCGCCTCCGGATGGTAAGCCGAGTAAATCGCCAGATAAACTTTACCTATTTAATCACAAATAGGAAAGAAAGACTGCCTGGTTTTAGGCCAGGTAAGGCGGGGAGCGGGCTCAAGTCATCGCCCGGGCGATTTCATGCTATGAATCTTCCAGCAGGTAATGGAAATTATCAGAGTTAGAATTAGATTTATCAGGGAGTTAAAATGCTGACAAGAAGAAAAGAAGCATATTCGATTATTGCAATCACGCTCTTACTTGTGCTGGGCATTACCTGGATGGAGATCACCCGATATCAGGACGGACTGCATGAGTCCTACCGGGGAGAGCGTTCAGGCTTTAGCACTAGGATTTCGTTGAAATAAAACCACTTATAGTGAGCCCGTCTTGATCTCCTCTTTGAAGAAGGGGAAATCGGTGTATCCTTCTTTGCCGAAGGAATACCAGTCTTTCATCTCGGCATCGGCATTGAGCGGCCAATTGTTTTTGAAGCGCTCTACCAAATCCGGATTGCTTATATAAGGTCGCCCGAAGGCGACAAGATCAGTGTCACCGCTGGATATATCGCGGTCGGCGCTCTCTTTGTCATAGCCACAGTTAGCGATTATAGGACCGTTATATACAGCCCGAAAGTCCTTGAGGGTCATAGGCTCTCCCAGTTCGTGGAAACCGAAACCAAGTCCATTCATAATATGCAAGTAGGCAAGCTTATACTTATCCAGCTCCCGGGCCACATACAAGAATGTCTCCTGGTAATCTTCAGAACCCATGTCGTTGAAAACTCCGTTGGGAGATAGACGCACGCCCACCTGGGAAGCCGGGAATATCTCCGTCACCGCCTCCACAATCTCTTTTAAAAAGCGGAAGCGATTTTCAAGACTGCCACCATATTGGTCCTGGCGTTTATTAGTTTTTGACTGGAGGAAACAATCTATCAGATAGCCATTGGCTCCATGAATCTCCACTCCGTCAAAACCTGCTTCTTTAGCTCTTCTAGCCGCCTCTCTATAGTCTTCGACGATGGCTTTCACCTCATCTGTCTCAAGAGCGCGTGGTATCTCATAATCCTTTTTACCGACCGGAGTATGGATATATTCTCCGTTCAATCTTATGGCGGAAGGGGCCACCGGCAAGGAGCCATCTTCGAAGAAGGTACTGTGAGAAGCGCGCCCGCAGTGCCAGAGCTGGAGAAAAATCGGTGTTCCTTGTTTGTGCACCGCATCCACCACCAGCTTCCATCCTTCCACTTGAGCCTGGTTGTATATGCCCGGCGATTGGTTCCAGCCAATGGCTTGCCTGGAGATAACAGTGGCTTCCGAGATGATCAGACCGGCCGAGGCACGTTGACTGTAGTATTCGGCCATAAGTTCGTTGGCAATTCGCTCTTCGCCGGCTCTTGCTCTGGTCATGGGAGCCATCACCACTCGGTTCTTCAGAGCCCGGTCTCCTAGAGGGAAAGATTCAAATAGTTTAGATAAGGACATGGTCGGTAGCCTCTCACTTCAAAGTTGATGCGAATTTCAGGTAGGCTATTATAACAGACCGGTCGTCTAGTTTCTGTCAACCGGGGTCAAAACATTTGCTTACAAAGCTTCGCTAAGAGCCAGCTCGGCAGATGGCAGAACAAACTGAGCCGCCTCGGCAACCATGGCCGAGTCATCCTTTCGGAAACGCTCCAGTCTGTTCAGACATTCCCGGGTCCAGCCCCTGGAGGAGGAAGAGAGGGCGCAAAGTGCGGCGAGTCCCACTCTTCGAAGCTCCTCCGATTGATGATCGGCAAATGCCTCCTCCACCATTATCAAGTTCTCTGAATCCGCTCTTCTACCGGCCAATTCAATTGCCGAAACTGTGGTCATCAGCGCCATGGGGTGCATGGAGCCACTAGCATGGATCTTTTCTATATAAGAAACCACCTCATCAAAAGGCAGAGTCTGGCAAGCCAAACTCAACTGCCTGGAGATGGAAAGCTTGTCCTCTTCCAGGGCTGCCATGGCCGCTTTCACTGCCGGAACCAGTCGCTCACCCTGTTGCTTGAACGAACTTATCAACGCTGTGACAAAACAATCGAGCACCCTTCTATTCTTATGGATCTTCGTCACGGCGGCTTCGATACTGTCCGGCTCCCTCACTCCATAGGTGATTAACAAGGCGTGGATTGCCGCCGAGAATTCACTGGAGTTCTTCGAGGTCATGGACTGGAAGAGTCCCTCTTTCAATTTAGAATGCCGATCCGAGACAGGCACGGTCCGGCAGCGATTGAGAACCGCTATTCTGACCATGGGCTCTTCAAAGCTCAATAAAGAGGCTAGCAACTCCACCAACCTATTTTCAGCCTTCACCGAGATCCTGGTCGAGGGGATGCGCACCATATGCAGAGCCACACTCCTGTCAGACTGGCGGGCGGTGGACTCAAGGATATTCCAGGTCTCATCACGATCGAGGAAATTCCACAAGGCTCTCAAAAGCGCGATTTTAACATCCCGGTGCAATTCGGTCTGGTTGATCTCCACCAGGGTGACAAAAGCATTGTCGAAGCGAAGCTCTCCGATAAGACG
>JAUIJG010000258.1 GCA_030431355.1 bacterium | reverse complement strand
GGTCGATTTGTACAGGATGACCGGACGTTTCAAGATGTCCGACAAGCTGGCAGACCGCCTTAAGGATCTGGAGAAGGCTAATAAAAAAGATGTGATCAAAGGAGAGAAGAAATCTCTCAGCGCTCTGAAAAAACTGATTGTCACCGGCTCGGATGAGACCGACCAGATTGAGGACTATTGCTACCAGCTCAACGATATCGCAGTCAGTTATATGGATGCCGGACTCTGGGAGATGTCTAGGGGGCTTCTGGAGAAGACCATAGTCTTAGCTCGGGAGGGTCTGCCTGAAAATAGCCTCGTGATAAACAACTTGATGGATAATCTCGCCATTATCGATTTAAAAGACAACCACAATGAAAAATATCTCGAGGTGAAAGAGAGGCTTGTTAAGGCGATTGAAAACCGTAAACTGACAGCAGGTAGAGCAAGCGCGGGTTTGTTTTCCACCCTGGAAGCGCTCTCTGAAGTAAACAGACGTCTTGGACTTTTCGATGAAGCCCGGCAAAATGCCGTTGAGGCTCTCAGCATAGCTAGAAACACCTACAGACCGACAAGCCCCCAGGCAGCCCTGGCTAAATGTCAACTGGCTGAGATCTATCTCGCCCAGGGAGAGGTGAACAAAGCCCTGAATACGCTCAATGCCGCAGCGGCATCCCTGGAACGGTCATCTGAGGTTCCCGTCTCCACAAGGGCAAGAACAACGGTTCTCCTTGCCGATGCTTTAAGGCTTACGGATCAACCGACCAAAGCTATCGAAAGATACAACGAAGCTTTGAATATCCTGTCGGAAGTAAAAGACAAAACCGACCTGGAGCTTCTCTTGAAAGCAGATGCCATGCGTGGTCTGGGAGATATGTACAGCACGAGGGTGCGCAAGAACGAGCAGAAAGCGGAAGCTTTCTATCTAAACGCACTGGTGACCATGTTGCGCTCGCCGGCCAGGGAGGAGACTAGAGTTTTAACGATTGTTGCCAACCTTTCCCAAATGTTTCGAGCCCAACAGAAGACCGACAAAATCAAAGATCTCTACGAGATGGTGGAGCATGTTGACCGGATGACCGGTAAGACAAATGGAGTGATTGAGGACAAGCTGCTCCTGGCAGAGTACTATAGAGAACGTCAAGATCTGAAAACTTCCACCCGTTATCTGGAAGATGCTCTATCCCTGGCGCAATCATTTTATGGTTTTGAAGGAGCTAAGACAGCTCAAATATCGAGTTTGCTGGCTCATACTTACATGTTGACCAACAACTACAAACAAGCCAAGTTATTGGCGGCGAAGCCGGTGGAGCTGATCAGGTCTGATAATCTTGTGGGCACCCTTGATAGAGCCGCTAAATTGAAGATATTCTCAACTTACGCCAGATATCTGGAGCATCAAGGACAACAGGAAAAGCTCCTTGAAGTCAAAAAAGAGATAGATGAACTGTAGATTTTTACCACCGACACAATATGGGAATACTGTCTTAGATGGATTTGCTGAATGAAACTCCGTAGCACAATTATCATTTCAATTCTTGCTCTTTTTCTGACCTGTTGCGGTCAGAAGGCTGATACTACCATCGATGCCAGCTTGATTGAAACAGATCCGATTGAGGCCTCTCAAAAATGGGGGTTTGTAGATTGGTACGGCAAGCTGACAGTGGAGCCTTCCTATCAGAAAGTCAAATCCTTCTCGGATGGACTGGCAGCGGTGAAAAAAGAAAATCTCTGGGGATACATAGACGCCCAGGGGCAGATGTTGATCAAGCCACAGTTCTATTCTGCCGGTGATTTTACCGATGGTCTGGCGCCGGTAAGAATGAAAGGTGGCAAGTGGGGATATATTGACAAGAGCGGTGCCACCACAGTGGAACCATCTTTCGAAGAAGCTCGCGGTTTTTCCGGTGGACTGGCACCAGTCAAAGAGGAAGGTCAGTGGGGTTTTATCGACAAGACCGGAAATCTTGTTATGAAACCACAATATGACGATGTGAAACCCTTCTCAGAAGGGCTGGCCGCAGTGCAGCTGGAAGGTAAATGGGGTTTCGTAAATACATTTGGGAAGATGCAGATTGAGCCTAAATACGATACCGTCACCTCCTTCTCGGACGGAGTGACTGAAGTCACTCTAGACGGGCAATTCGGCATAGTGGATGCCAATGACTATTTCCAGGAAAGAGAGATGACGGAGTCTAAGACTATTTACTCGGATGGCCTTGCCCCTTACAAGAAAGGCGGAAAATGGGGCTATGCGGACAGGAAAGGAAATGTGGTAATCCCTCCGGTCTATTTAAGAGCGGAAAAATTCTCTGAGAAAAGAGCCCTGGTCAAAAAGAAAACGAAGATCGGCTTCATCGACAAACGAGGAAAACAGATTATCCAGTTCAAATATGTTGATGCGCTGCCCTTTTCAAACGGTTACGCTGCCGTTTGTGTCTCTACCGACTAGAAGAGTCTGCGAAATCAGCCTCTTTGGCTTCCAGCTTGTTCTTATGAAGATATTTTTTAGCAGCATCGGAAAGCAGATCCCGGTGCATTCTCTCAGGGTCTTTGAAGAAATCTATGGCCACATGGCGATCCAGGATATGAGTAGCCACCAAATCCAGGGCGTCTTTATCTATGTATGGCGGCCCTTCGTAGTAGATTACTCGATGCCCCGGCTTGGATTCTTTGAACAGCTTGAGAAAGTATTGCACCCTTCTCTCTTTCAATCTCGGCATGTGGCCTGACATTACCACCACATAGAGATTTTTCCATTCCTCTTCGGTGATACCAGCTTTAAAGCCCTTCATGCCCTTATCCACATTGCCAAGCTCTATTTTTACAGCTTCGTAGGCATTGTCCAGAACTTCCGGAGCCATAGCCCTGCAAAAGGCTCGCAGTTCACGATCTGAAACAGCCCTGGTCTTCAATACTTTCTCAATCAAACCAAGGCTTCGGCCGATTATGAACATCTGTCGGCTGCGAACTTTATCCGGCAAATTCCAGGAGACAATACCTTTCTTGGCTTCCTCCACCGAAGCTTTCAAGGCTGTTAGCTCCTGAACCGCTTCATCGCTAACACTACTTTTAGTATCATCATAGAGACTTACATATACAGCAAGGGGAATATGACTGACGATCTTGAAGAAGTCATAGCGGTCTGATACGAGCACTTTGCTCTCAGATTTGCCGTCTCTCAAGATAATGATCTCATTGCCTTTGACCATAATGAGAGGATTGAGGCTCTTTTTAATGCGAGTCCTCGCCCGGGCATATATAGACCTGAACTGGCCATTCACCCTGTTCCAGGGCTTTATATCAGGCTTGTTGACTGAGCTCTCTCCGGAGGAGGAACCGGCGTCGGCGGCAATTGCCGCAGGCACAAAACAACAGGAGCCCAGACCGATAGTAATGGATAAAATGAGGCTGTGTAATGTTCTTTGCAAAATTGAAAAATCCTTGCTTTGAACATATCAGTCTAGCATGACTGAAACGATCTAATGTTTCTCAGTGACCGAACGAGAAGCTTGCATTCTAGCTGCCGGACTGGAAAACGGGTGGGGATGTGAAGCTGGATCTTCCAGCTGCATATCATCGGCGGAGGCATATTTCTTTCTATTTTTTGACTTGCCTTTCTTCTCTTCGGCAAGGGGCTCCCCATTTTCCATCTCGACAGTGAAGAACTCATCACTTCCTGCACGACTGAAATCCAGGTGTTCAGCCTCGAGCATGGCTCCGTTTTCGTCCACCATCTCCGGATGGGGTGGGGTTTCCTCTGCTTGTAGATTTGTTCTCAGGGGGCCTTCTTTCCAGACTCCTGTGTCGAGGCGATATTTAGTCAAGGCATCAGCCTCTAGCTTAGCGCCCTGGGCGAAGTCGACAATCTCTTTGTTGTCTTTCCAGTAGATTCTCAAGGCCGCGCCGGTGAAACAGAACATTGCCAATATCAGGAATGCGTCGCCTTTTAAAATCAGTAAAAGCGGAACCAGCACTACCAGGACCATACTGACCCAGAATGTAGTCACGGCTGATTTGCGTTTCTCTTCGATTTTTTGAATCCAGATCGGATGCATTTATGAACGTTCCGTGTTGAGGGGGTAGTTATAGGGTAGCCGTAGCGCGACCCGGTGATCTTGAACATAATAATTGTAAAGAGGGGATATTGAAAGGGGAATACTACGAAAACATCTATTAAGAAAAATGCAGGCACGGATAGAATCTCCCAATATCCATGTGTAGTATTGCTTTCGCGCATTCTATTTGTCTTCTATCCAGCATTTCAAAAGCTTAATGGAGACATAATATCCAAAGTCAATTGCGGATATACACGCCTTCAATTATTTGCCGGCAAAGAGGTATCATTAACTACTAACCGACGGATCAAGAGTCGGTCAGGAGGTTGGAATAACCATTTTTCACAAGCTGAAATATCCCTATGGACTGGTGGCATCGATTTTTATGACACTGACAGTAGTGTCAACTCTGAGTGGCTGTTCAAATTTGAACAAAGAGATTTTCGAGCGCAGCCAGGTCGGCTATTACTATGGAAAAGGTGTCACTTCCGTCAAGGAGCGGCATTACAAGAAAGCATTAGCAATTCTGGACAAAGGTATCAAAGAGAGCCGCAATTCAGGACTCTACTCTTTGAGGGGCTATTGTTTACTCAAAGTAGGAAAGTTTTCGAAAGCCTGCGATGACATCAACATGTCCTTCAAGTATAGGGATTCTGAACGATTCAACATCGCCTCTATAAACAGACATCTCAGCAAAGTCCCGTATTACAAAGAAGCATTCTTGTACGGCTGTAGAAGCCTTGCCTACAGCTATCTGGAGGAGCATGATAAGGCTCTTGCCGATGCCGACAAAGCTATTGAACTTGAGCCTAAATATTCCGACTGGTACTGCATAAGAGCACTGGCGAGAAAACACAGGGGTGAAGCGGATTTGGCTCTCCAGGATCTTGCTAAAGCAATTGAGCTATCCAACAAGAATCCCAACCCATACAAAGTAAGATCGGACCTTTATTTCAGTATGGGAGAAGAGAAAAAAGCGGAGGCGGATGGTCTGATGGCTGAAAAGTTAGGATATAAGCCTAAAAATGACCTCACGGAGTATGAGTTCAAGTAAGCTTTGCTCTGTTTGAGGCAATACATCACTCGCTGATATGCACGCAACCTTTGACGGCATCCTCATAGCCCATTCGCATTAACCATTGCGAGGCGACCGGATCGATTTCAAGCAATGATCCGGTTCTTCTAATCGGTGGTTTGACCAGAAAGAGGCTGACTCTTTCTACCTCTTCCAGTTCTGATTCAAGGGCCTGCAAATTTGAATCAAGGCTATTCTCTCCAAGGCGACACCAACTATCTTCAACCTCCTGGCGCATCTGATTGAGTCGATGACGTCGATTGAAGAAACTGACATGGGTGATACCACTTCTGGCGGATTGATCGAGCAATATCTCGATCAAACGGGCAATCAACTTGGGTAGGGATGCAGGACATTCTTCTTCCGGGTCGGGCTCGACAAGCACAGCATAGACCTCCCTTGCTCCCAGATTGATCGCTGTTTGTATCGGTGTGTTAGTGGCAAGACCGCCATCCATCCAGCATCCTTCTCCTTTCAATATGCGTGGCGGGAAAAGCAAAGGTACCGCCGATGAAGCCATCAAGATATCAACCAGCTCCTCATCCGAATTGATATCTTCTTTGAAAAACACCTTGGTCTCCAAACTACAAAGATCCGTGGTGATAAAACCAACCTGAAATTTCGACTCTTTCAGCTTTTTTAAATTGACATGTTTGCGCAATAGGGACTCAAGGGGCGAGGTGTCCAAAAAACCAAGCCGTTGTCCAAAGAACACCCTTCTCAGATGCTGTGGACTCGGGAGTTTATATACATCCTGGCTGCTTATCTTAGACCAGACTTCCTCCAGAATGCCAAGGTCTCCCTGGGCATATAGAGCAGCGTTAATTGCACCGATACTGGTTCCAATAATCCAATCAAAAGTGAAGTCTCTTTCGTAATATGCCTTGAGAACTCCCACTTCGTAGGCACCACGGCCGCCGCCACCGCTCAGTACAAGCGCTCGTGATGGTCGGATATGTGCTCTACTGGACAATGGTTAACCTGCTGACTAAATAGCTATTCTTACAATACCAATTTAGCCGACTTTCAATGTTTTTCAAAATCCATCGCTCAGGGACGGAACGACTTCAACCAACTGGTTAGCTCCCTGGAGGAGCGCTCATTCACCCGGGCATTGAGCCTGACCTGCTCGATTACTTTGGCAGCCACTCTACTACCGGAGCGAATCGGATGCTTGGCTAAAAATGCGCTGAGGTCATCCACGTCTTTTTGAGTCACCAGGGAGGTAGTGCCTTTTATGACTCGGGGGAAAAGATGGACTGGAAAACGCTCTTCCATTGCTTGCCAGTTTTTCTTCACGAACTGCCAACCACGTTCTCTACCTGCGGTGCTGGAGAGCAAGTTCTTAACCAGATGGGGAGCATCCTGGGTCTTTACCTCATCGGTAATACTCAATTTAAGGGTGCGTCCCTGTAAGGAGGGATTTCTGAAGATAGCAAGGGCGAGCAGGTTTCTCACTTTTGCCTCCGCAGACTGAGACCTCTTCCATAACTGCATAAGAGTCTCATAGTCTCTGGCGGTGCCGTTGTAGGCAACGGTACTGACTATGGCATCATAAAGATTCGGATTCAACTTGCCCGAATCGTTCGCATAGTCTTGAAAACGCTTGCGAGCTTCTTCAATTATCAATTTATCCTGACCAATTGTACCCAGGGCCGATAGTACGTGGGAGCGCAAAATCTGGGTTCGGTCGCTCTCTTTGTCCTTGCTGTCCCAGCCGAGATTCTTCTGGATATTTGTCAAACGATCCCTGACGAATGCTGAGTACTGCTCTCTTGTAGAATTATCGACAAATCTATCCAGGTGGTGCAACTGTTCTATCAAAAGCGAAACCACGGTGGGGTCTGTTTCATTTTTGTAGGAAGCAGTCAATTCCAGATAGGACTGGATAGGCTTCTTGCCAGCCTCCACCATGGCCCAGCTATCGGAGAGAAACTGATATCTCTCCCGGCTATTCATAAGTGAAAGGTTCCGGGAAAGAGCTTCGAAGCTCTCCTTTGGATAATCAACTCTGAAATAACCATCCGCGCTGGCGTTCACCAGGGCTGGAGCAGTATCCGAGCCGGCGGAAACGCTGGTTCTGCGACCCTTCATCAAGAACACTTCGGAGTTGCTCTTTCCTTCGGCAAGGGGTCTTACTGAGACAGGTATCTGCCATCTCTGAGAATTTGATTTTGACTCGGCATCATCCAGCAGGAAAAACCGATCTTGTGCAAGTTTGATCTCTCCCTTTTTATTGTCACTGGAGAGAACAGTCACAAGCGGATAGCCAGGGGTCTCAATCCAGCTTTCCATAATCGAGGAGACAGGTTTGCCCGAAGCTTTTCCTAGAGCCTTCCAGAGGTCTTTGCCGGAAGCATTGTTGAACTTAAATTCCTCTATGTAAGCCTGGATACCCTTTTTGTAGTCGGATTCTCCTAGATAGGTTTCCAGCATCCTTAAAACACTGGCGCCTTTTTCGTAGGTTATTTCATCGAACATTTCCTCCGCCTCT
>JAUIJG010000257.1 GCA_030431355.1 bacterium | reverse complement strand
GCCATAAAACAGCGATCGGTCTAATCTATGGTGGCTTTTTGATTGTTTTCTATTTCACTTTCGAACAGATTACCTGGGCCATGGCACGGAACGGATTCATCCCGGTATTGCTCGCAGTCTGGTCCCCGGGCTTGCTGATAGCATCCATAGGCGCCAGTATCATCTATCTATTTAATAAGAAGTAACAAGTTCAAGCAGTCTCCCGCCCGCACTCCCCCTTTCCAAGACCATTCTTGACAGCTTCTATCATCTAAAATAGTCCCGAATAGAATTACTATCTAATAACGTTGAACAATAACCACCGAATCACAACTTAAGGATCTGCCATGACCACCGAACAGATAAAAGCAGAACAAGCCCAAAAGCAAACGATGAGATCTCTGCCCCAGTCAAAAGCGCTTTCTGAAGAGATCAAAGAATTCATCCCCGGTGGTGTCAACAGCCCATTTCGTTCCTTTCATGAAGTAGGCGGGCATACGATTTTTATAGAACGGGGAGAAGGAGCCAGGATTTTCGATGTGGACGGAAACGAATATATCGACTACGTGGGAGCCTGGGGTCCGGCAATTCTAGGTCATGGTGATGCGGAAATTGCCCATGCGGTTAAGGCAAGCCTCGATAAAGGTCCTTTATTCGGGGCACCGCACAAGCTGGAGCTGGAACTGGCAAAGCTGATGACCGATGCATTGCCCTCCCTCGAAAGCGTGCGATTTGTAAACTCCGGAACAGAAGCGGTGATGAGCAGCATTCGCCTGGCCAGGGGCTTCACTAATCGAGACAAGATAGTCGTCTTCGAAGGCTGCTACCACGGTCACAGTGATACAACGCTTGCCAACGAGAAGATCAAACACTCTAGCGGCATACCTGATAGTTTCGCGAAAATGAGTATTCAAGCCACCTTCAATGATCTGGCTTCGGTGGAAGATTGCCTGGAAAAACATCATGGTGAAGTAGCAGCAGTAATTCTGGAGCCGGTCACCGGCTCCATGGGAGTAATCGCGCCGGAGGAAGATTTCTTAAAAGGACTGAGAAGTCTATGCACCAAATATGATGTGCTGCTGATCTTTGATGAAGTGCTCTCCGGTTTCAGGGTAGCCTACGGAGGAGCACAACTCCTCTATGGTGTGGAACCTGACATCACCTGTTTCGGAAAACTTATCGGCGGTGGCATGCCGATAGGTGCTTACGGAGCAAGAAAGGAGATAATGGATAGCTTAATGCCGATAGGCAAAGTCTATCAAGCCGGCACATTCTCCGGAAACCCCCTGACTATGGCGGGCGGAACCGCGATGATGAAAAGGCTGAAGGACAAAAAAGTCTATGAAATTCTGGAAGTCCGAACAGCAAGGCTGTTCGATGCACTTGAAGAAACCCTCAATAGCCTGGAGAAACAGACGGGAAGCCGACCTCCAGTGCAACTGCAAAGAGTAGGCTCTATGTTCTGCATTCTCTTTACCGATTCACCGGTCAAAGACTACGCCTCCTGTAAAAAAGTGGATGAGAAGATGTATGCGAGATTCTTTCATCTTTGCTTGAATCAGGGCGTTTACTTCCCTCCAACGGCGGTTGACGCGTCATGCGTATCCCTTGCCCATTCGGAAGAGTTGATTGATAAAAGCGCTAAGGTAATCTCCGAAGCATTCCGCAGCCTGTTTACAAGTGCGGAAAGTTGAGCGACCAGGCATCTCAAGATGGATGCTGGTATATTTGAATTGTTTTGGAAGCGGCGATCCGAGGAAAGAGGCAGACTCTCAATGACCAGAAAGAAACTAAAAGTATTTTGCTCACTGACAGCCATCGCAATGGCAGGCAGTCTCTGTTCCTTTCAATACCTTCCGATAGCTAACGCTCAAGAGAGTACAGAAGCAGAGACCGCCGCATCTGAATCAGATAAAAAGAACAACGCCGCCATCGACGTGAAATTGGAAGCCGTTGACCAGCAGCTCAAAGACGGTAGTTTTGAAGAAGCGAGGGCCACTCTTGAAAAAATGGTGACCGAGCTGAGGGGAAATGAACACATACCCCAGTTGCAGGAAGTCCTGGAGAGGCTTTCTATCGCCCAGCGGCAATTGGGAGATATGTACAAAGCCGAGAGAACCCTAAAGTTCGCTCAAGGAATGTGCAAGCCCAAAGAAGACGACAAGAAGGAATTTGCCCGGAAAGCGAGAATACTATTTTTGCTTTCCGATGTTCTCGATGAAGGTGGGCAATATAAAGAAGCAGGCTACATCGTCAAGCAAGGCATGAGTACCGTAAGGGATCTCTCTGTGGGAGGCTCTCTTCCATACCTGGAAACCGAGCTGCTCAATATAAATGCCAGAATGCTAGTCACCCAGGGAGAACTCAATCAGTCAGGAGAGTTACTGAACGAAGCATTGTATATGGTGAAATCTCTGGCGGATGAACCCTCGGAATTTCGCCTTGAAGCCTCCCCTGTCTCCTCTTCAAAAGAACTTTTAAAAGCCAAGATTCTTGCCACAAAGTCACTTTTGAATGAAACAGAAGGAAAGATCAAAGAGGGCGAAAGCAGTCTCAAGGAGGCAGCTCAAATCTTTGGTTCTTTTGAAAAGTTCGCTCTAAAAGATCCACGCTACGCGTCAATTCTTTATCGCTTCAGCAAAGAGCGCAAATCGCTGGAAGAGAAACTCACCGCCAGTGATGCTTTAAGCAAGGCGGCTTTTCTTGAAGTCAAAGCTGAAGAGCTAGCAGACAAGGGCGATTACAAAGGCGCCGCAGCCACACTGGAAGAAGCACACAAGATTCAGCAGAGCAAACTTGAGCCTGCCAGTGCCATCATAGGCAATACTCTCGTGAAACTAGCCGTTTACTATCTGGAGTTAGAGAACTATTCGAAATCCGTCGCTTGTGCCACCAAGGGTTATGAGATCCTGGCCAGAACCGTAGCAGAAACCAGCCCCTGGATTGCCAGGGCCACGGCTACTCTGGCAATCGCGCATCTAAACCAGGGTGTGACAAGCGGAGTAGAGCCGCTTCTGAACCATGCCTGGAAGATTGAGGCAAAAAGATTAGGCGGCGACAGCCCCGCCGTTCTGGATGTTCTGGAAGCAAAATCAAGACTGTACTTGATGCTCAGAGATTATAAGAGAGCGATTCAAATTGGTGGACCGGTAACTTCAAGAAGAGAGGTGCTGTACGGCCCCACAAGTATTGAGCTGGTTCCTACCTTGACCACCACGGGCACAGCTTTTGCCTGGCTAAAACAATCTGACAAAGCCAGACTCCTATTAAGTCGTGCAAGAAAGATCCTGGAGAACAACGGCAGAACAAAAACCCCGGAATATGGAGAAGTTCTTGCCTCCCAGGGCGTAAACGATTCTGTTCAATATAAGTGGAAAGAAGCCAAAGCAGATTTCAAAAAAGCTATTTTGCTCTATCAAGAACTTTTCGGAAACAACCATCCGAAAACCACCGAAGTACGCAGGCTTTATGGAGCCATGTATCGCAGACAGAGCAGCGTCCCCGGTAACAAAAACGTGCTCACCAGAACAAAGTTCAGACCCCAGGCGCCGGACTCCTTTCAACAGTAGAAGGAGCGGTGAAGCCCTGGAAGAGCTTCATTTAACTGGATAATGGACAGGAAATTGAAATTCGCGCTTATTTAAATGTCTTACGCATATTTATAAGGTCGGAGAAAGTGTCCAGGATTATAGACAACTTTCCGCCGGAAGCCCCCTGGGTCATACGGGGCAAGTGTTCGATTGGAATCTCCACTACCTTGTAACCGGCATGAGCTGCACGAATACAAAGCTCCGCATCAACAAAAGGACTTTCGGAACGAAGTTCGATATTTTCCAGAATCTCTCTACGAAACAATTTGATTGAGTTCACATCTTTGTTGCGATTTCCGTAGAAGAGCCTGAGCATAAAATTGTAGACAAGGGATTGTAGCTTGCGGCGGGGCGGATCGTTTCTTTGAACACGCCAGCCGATGACGAAGTCATTTTCAATCAAGCCTTTGACCATGGTTAAAAGCTCTTTCGGGGCATACTGATAGTCACCGGGCAGAGAAAAGATATAGTCATTTCTACCGGACAAATACAATTCACGTATGGTGGCACCGAAGCCTTTGTTGCTGGGATGATTGATCACGTGAATACGGGGATTCTCTTCCGCCATATCTTTGATCACCTGAAGAGTATTGTCGGAGCTGCCATCGTTGCAGACCACGATCTCATAGTCCTCGCTAACCGAAGGCAACAATCTGCCGGCATCCATCAAAAGACGACCGATAGTCTGCTCGTCATTGTACGCCGGTATGATCAGCGACAAAGAGGATAAACGAATTTGTTCACCGACTTCAGTTCTAGCTGACTGAAGAGGCGACCTGGTCAGGCTTCCTGTCGACATCTAGGTTTTGCTCCTTACTAGGTTTCGGGGTCTCGCACTTACCGGACTTGAAGAATTCACAAATGGATTCGATTACAAAATCCACCTGATCATCTGTCAAACCGGGATACATAGGAAGACTGAGAATCCTTTCCACGGCATGTTCCGTGGCAGGCAGACTCCCCTTTTGATAGTTTAAATAGTTATATGCATCCTGCCTGTGAGCCGGCACAGGATAGTGAATCAGAGTTTGAATGGAACGCTCATTTAAGAAATCCATGAGTGCTTCGCGCTGATCCGTTTGAATTACATAGAGATGATAAACATGCTCATTGTTGCGGGCAACTTTGGGAACAGGAAGAACCGACTTGAGACCGGCGTCATAACGGGAGGCGATCTCCTGCCTACGCTTATTCCATTGAGCCACAAAAGGCAATTGAACAGCGAGGATTGCCGCTTGCATCTCATCAAGTCGACTATTCACACCCTCTATATCATTGTAATAACGCTTGGATTGTCCATAATTTCTCAATTTGACCAATCGCTCATAAGACTCTCTGGTCTTGCAAGACACCGCACCGGCATCACCAAACGCGCCAAGGTTCTTGCTTGGGTAGAAACTAAAGGCGCCAAATTCACCAATCGTTCCTGACTGTTTACCCTTCTGGGTAGCTCCGGTGGACTGGGCACAGTCTTCCACAACAAATAGATTGTGCTTCTCAGCAAGACTACAGATAGCTTCCATATCAGCCATCTGTCCATAGAGATGCACCGGTACGATGGCTCTGGTTTTGTCTGTAATCTTCGCTTCAATTTGTGCAGGATTTATCAATTGGGTTTCCGGGCAGATATCCACAAAGACAGGCGTAGCACCAGTCATTCTGATGGCACAGATGGTGGGAACGGCTGTGTGGGATGGAGCAATCACTTCATCACCAGGACCGACTCCACCGGCCGCCAGGGCCAGGTAGATTGCATCGGTACCGGAACCGCAACCGACCACAAATGGCTCAGACTCTTTGTAGCCGAGGAATTTAGCAAAGCTCTCTTCAAAGGCTTTCAACTCAGGCCCGAGGATAAAATAGCCGCTCTCAAGAACCCGGCTTACGGCCTGGTCCAACTGTTCTTTATAAGTTGCGTAATGGGACTTCAAATCCCCAAACTGGACTTTCACCTTGCGATTGAATCCTTATTTATTGATCTTGCCGGAAAAGGCTTCTACGAGAATCTCAGACACAACAATATAGAAGAAAAGAGATCGATTCGAATTAATGACTACTTAATTGAAACCTGAATGAGAGAGGTATCAATTCCCTCCACGCCAGTTAACAGAGGCTTGAGAACCCTGCGAAGCCCCCGGCAGCATGGTAAAATCATTCTTCAATTTGGTGATATTTGTTCACCAAACCAGTCATACTTGCCAGACGGCAGGCGCTTACGCCTATTTTAATGAAGAGCTTTTAATCATCATGACGGCAGACCAAAATAATATCGACGAGAAGTTCAAAGGTAAATCGGTGCTCATCACAGGCGGGATGGGCTTCATCGGCTCCAACCTGGCATTACGCCTGGTGAAAGCCGGAGCCAACGTTACAGTCATGGACGCCATGATCTCCGACTATGGCGGAAATGAATTCAACATCGATCCCATTAAAGACAAGGTACGTATAAACTATTCAGACCTCAGGGATGAAAACGCGATAATCTACCTGGTCAAAGATCAAGATTATGTCTTCCATCTGGCTGGTCAGGTGTGCCATTTGATGAGCCTCTCCAATCCCTTCCCGGATATCGAGATCAATATCACCGGCACTGCCATTCTTATGGAGGCGCTTCGCAAGTTTAATCCCCGGGCGATTGTTGTCTACACCGGAACCCGGGGTCAGTACGGACCTTCAGTATCTCTGCCGGTTAATGAAGAAGCCCCAACCAATCCAAAGGGTATCTACGAAATTTCAAATCTGACAGCAGAGAAGATAATCAAAGTCTATAACGATGTACACGGTATCCGCTCAGTACTGCTCAGACTTAGCAATATATATGGTCCACGCTCCCAGATGATGCACTCCCGTTTCGGTGTTTGCAATTGGTTTGTGCGCCTGGCCATGGACAATGACACCATAAAAGTTTTCGGTGACGGAAGCATCCTTCGTGATTTTTGCTATGTGGACGATACGGTTGAAGCTATCATCAAGTCCGCAATCGTTGAAGAAGCCTACGGAGAGATCTTCAATGTCGGCTCGGACATTCCGGTCAGCTTTGTGGAGCTGGTTAAAACAATCATAGAGCAAGCAGGAAGAGGCAAATGGGAGTTCGCCGAATTCTCCCCGGAGAGAAAAGCCCAGGAACCGGGTGATTTCTACTCAGATATCTCTAAAATCCGTCGCATAGTTGGCTGGGAGCCTACCACCACCCTGGCGGACGGAATCAAGAAAACCATTCAGTTCTATGACAAACACAGAGCGCACTATTGGACCAAGACCGACGCGGTGCCGAAAGAGACCGCCACGGCAGCCAGCCTCATTCCTAATAAGTAGTCGCTCAGTTAAATAGAGATCTCGAAATCATCGATATCATCGCTTCTCTCCTCCACCGGGCTTATCTCCCGGAAAGAGTCGGCTTTCGCCTTCATAGTTGCGAGAGCTTCTTCGATGCCTTCTTTTCTGGTGACACAGTCCCTGGTCGGATCGGTTATCTGGCCATGACCGGCATAGCGGAGGATCTCCTGGATACACCAGGTTCCATACTCCTCCACCGAATTGGCATACTCCAGCTCACCATCAGTGATTCCGACAATAGCAAATATGCCGAATCCCCCGGAGGGAAGTTGATACCAATCGTTGGGTACTTCATCCGCGTACCAGACAAATGCATGACGAAGCTCCGACTTGTCGCCCTGGGAGATTGAATTGTTGAGGCTGATTCTCACACCGGGATTAAGCAATCCGGCATGGTTGAAGACATAGAAGGCCAGGGTCCGCAAAAGTTGCGGAACCCAGGGCAGATCCACAGGGCTCTTAATCATCAGCTCACAACCGAATCCGGAAACTTCCTGACTCTCAGTTTGCATCCAGGGGCTGGCCAGACCAGCCGTTACATAGGTCCAGTAGGGTCGGGTCGGGTCAGGACCATAGGCAAGCACCGCCAAATGTTGCTCTTCCAGGGTCGGGCCGCCCGGATTAGCAGTATCTTTCTCCCGGCTTTTTTCCCTGGCATCCATCTACTCAAGGTAATCGTCCGGTACTTCCTCGGAAGGCGGTCCATAATT
>JAUIJG010000256.1 GCA_030431355.1 bacterium | reverse complement strand
TGGCTGCTGGTCAGTATAAGTTTCTCGGATTCTAGTTTGGCTCTGAATTTGTCAAAACACTCACTGTAAACTTCTTTTCGAGTCAATACATTTGCCCAGGTTCTTCCGTGGGTGGAGACGGCAATCTTGTTCTCTAAGTCTCTGGCGTTTGCCAGAGTCTTGTCGCTTACCGCGTACAGAAGCCCTTTTTCCTGATCTGTCGCTTCTATCTTTTCCAGAGAGTTGGAGTCCATAACTACTACGCTACTGGACTCTTTCGAATCTTCAACCCGGGCGATATTGCGCTGAAGTAAATAACTCATAGCCGCCAAAATAGCGTGTTCATCGCCACCACTGAGATAGGCCATCTCATAGGGGTGTAAACTCTGACATTTTTTGATATCGGCATTGGTGCTGTTTTTGATTACTTGCTTGACAAACAATGACACCGCGCCTAATGCCACGGAAATACCCAGGTACAAGAACAAGAAAGCAGGTCCATGAACTTCGAATGGATTCATTCTTTCACTTCCAGCTTGTCGGCGACTTCTACGGCTTTGTCAACACAGGTCATCAGCCGAGCAAGAATTTCATCTTCTTTCATAGAATGTTGTTCTCCACGTCTCAGACTGGAGGCGGCCAGTAAAGCGTCCTCATCAAGATTGAAAACGCTGGCAGCTGCTTTCAAATGGGCACTTGTAGAATGCTCAGCCGGCAGACTATTGCCGGTCAATTCGAGAAGTGTTCTCATCTGAACCGCGAAGGAAGAGATCATATTCGATACCAGAGCGGCTGAGCCGGTTCTGTCATAGTGGAGGCTGACATAACGATTTCGCAATCGAATACTAATGTTTCGAAGCTCCTGTTCCAGTCTTATCCTGACATGCTCCGGACTTATCTTTAGCTCTTCAAAAGGATCGGTTCCAAAAAGCAAAACATGATAGTTCTTGATGTGCATGAACTTAACCGGGAAGACGTCTGCGGAGCGCACAACTTCTTGAGCTGTCATGATCATAGGCACCGCATTGACTTTATTTCGCGCTATTCGAAGAACCGACTCAATTTTATCCAGTTCGTCTGAGGAAATGCTCTTCAAGAGCAAAAGTAGATTTACATCGCTTTGACCAGGCCGATAGTGCCCACGGGCAATGCTACCGTATATGATTACAGCTTCGAGATTGCTCTGCGCCGAACTTTTTAAGCCATCAGTCATAGAACCAAGTGCTTCGGATAAAGAATCAGGCAAATTCAAAGACTCAAGTGCTTCCAGAACAACCCTGGTTTTATCCATGTTTTGTGCCCCTGTTTGCGCGCATGTCTCAAGTTA
Organism: bacterium; assembly: GCA_030431355.1. The sequence continues at coordinate 6,387 of JAUIJG010000256.1, read as the reverse complement.
TCGATTTTACAGACTGGTCTATCAAAGTGTATTAATCGGACTACTGACATCCAACTTTTAATCACAGCGCGCGGACACTAACAAATGTAGCGAACTGTCGAGCAAATACCAGGACTTCCCCTGGAGCAGGTAAGGGCGCTATGCGGTACTTATCAATGGAGTGCCAGCAGAATTACAAAGAGTGCCAGCAGAATTACAAAGAGTGCCATGCTGCGCAAATAAATGGAGTGCTCTGTAGCGCATAAAAATCGAGTGCTATGCAGAAGCAAACAGATGGACAAATATGAGTCTTCTATCGATTGGCTTGTTGACTCGGCTTCAAATGACTCAAAGCATCCTCTCGAACCAATACCTGGGAAAAAGCCATCACAATTCCGAATACAAGGGGAAGAAGCGATAAGCTCACACCAGGTCCGGCAAACATTGCCTGGAGCCAGGTCATATGCCCCCACATCAATAACCCTTTTGTCATAGTGGCAGTTGCAACCACTACCGAAAAGGCATAAAGATAGGCATGGTCAACTTTCAGATGGGCTAGTTCAAGATCTCCAGGTCTGGCTATGACATTGGCCATATAAAGCCCTTCCGTCACAAAAGCGATGAAGAAGCCTGTCCAAAACCATTGCCACCAGGCATTTAGACTCTCTATCTCATGCCGAGCCATAGATATATCCCGGGATTTACCTGCCTGCTCCTCTAGAAGCGACACCTTTAAATTTAAGAGATGGATGATTTTCTGACGGTCTTTGAAAAAGCTTGATTGCATTATCCCTATGGCTTTATTCAACTTCTCCTCGGAACCTTGATAGAGCTTATCCTTCTTCATCGCCATGGACAACCCTTCAAGGGTAGCCACATATTGTGGGCTCTTTGGTCCGAATGTCTTAAACGTCTCCCGCGATTCTGTCTCAAAATACCGAATGGCTTCCTCAGGGTCGCCAAAGGTGATTAGTTGCCTGCCTCGATCGCTATACTCCTGCCAGCTGATTCTCGAATAGCCCAGTGATAACAACTCCGGTACCAGGGCAACCAGGGCAAACACAAGCAAGCAAATCTGAACCTTCTCTTTAGTGCCCATAGCTAACTACCGCCTCAAAGGAAACTGAATTTTGAATCTTGGATACCATTTTCAACTTTCCCCAAAAAGTAAGGAAAAAACGGCTCTATGCTCCTTTCGAAACAAGATTTAACCGGTCAGGATGAAATAAGGCTGATGTAAAATACATCCATGGAGAAAAAGAACATTGTTTATGCCGGACTATGGAGAAGACTCCAGGCATGGATGATTGACTTAATTCTCGTGGTCCTTACCAGCTGCTTTATTGCGCTGGTAGCAGCTATTTTCTTAAGCCTGACCGTGGGTCTTTTTCTGAGCGACAAAGAACTAGTAAACCAGATCTACAAATACTCAGGTGCCGTCATAGGGTTATTGACCTTCATCACTTACTTCGTGGGATTTGAAATCTCGAATCTGGAAGCAACTCCTGGGAAGGCTTTTCTGAACCTGAAAGTTACTGACATGAAAGGTAATCGGATTGGAGTATTCCGTTCACTGGCAAGACTCTTCAGTAAAGTCCTTTCCGGATTTTTGCTGGGACTAGGATTCGTAATCTGTGACTTTACAGCCCAAAGACAAGCGCTACACGACATCATCGCTGACACTCTGGTTGTGATAAAGAGTAAATAGCTTTCTGAACAGCCAGTATCGAACTCTGAGGATTAGCTCCTTAATTTTCGGATACTTAGAAACCCCAAAAGAGACTTATTTGAGTTCAGAGTTATTCCGAATTCGGAATAACTTTTGTCGAAATACCTTTCGATTTTGCTTCCGGATAAAGGCGAAGAAAGTGCACAGTCACAGTTACTTTGCCATAGCGGACATATTGCTATTTGGGTTAGGTAAGTTGCTGTCGATTCTAGCCCGATGAGAAGCATAAGAAAGAATCGCCTCAACCTGAGACAGGTAATTCACAATGTATTGAGCTCTAAATCCCCGCTGGATAAAAGCTTCCAGCCTTAGCCACTCTTTCACTGTAGTATGCAAATGAGAGACATCCTCTCTCACCTTGTCCAGTTTTTGACTTGATGAGCCAGGAGCCAGAGCATGCATATTTTCTTGGAGCGTCTCTATTTGGGCAATCACGTCGTTCGTGCTTGCTGTATCAGAAAGAATATGGGTGTCTGGATCATGAAGATAACGATTGACCATGGCAGCGAAGTCGTCCACCAGGAAACGGCTAGCTCTAATTGGCTCCGACTGGGGCGTCAGCAAAGTTTTCTTTCTGTAAGGTCCAACCTCAAGTACTTTCAACTTTTTATCGTCAAGATGGGCATAAGCGAAAATAGTAGTACCCAGCGTACCGGTAGCTCTAGCGGTATCAAGTTGTTCGATCAATCCAGCAGTATCAACTCTCATAATGGCGAGACCAGGAAAGACAAGCGCTTTATCCGAAGTCGATTCCCTGACAAAATCAGCCATTATCGAAAGCTTCTTAGCATTGTTGGCGTAGGTCATCGGATTGAGAGTGTCCACCCAACCGTTGGCGACCCATGTTTCCCACTCTTGCTGAATTGCATTCACTCTCATCCGTCGAGGAAAAGCATAGACCGCAGCGGAGATTCGCAGCCGTGGTTGCTTTGCCCGAACCATTTGAGAAATCTCTTTCACCATCTCGTTCACCTGCTGAACTTTCCAGGCGACAAAAAGCTCCCTGGTCTCATCATTCAGGTTGTCCAGCGAAAGTCCTGTTTGCTGCTCGAACTTCACGCGAGAATGCCAGTTGAAGCCCATCTCTGAGCCACGATTGTTGAAAGGATAGCGAATATAATCAAGCTGAATTCCGTCCACATCAAAGTTGGAGATAACTTCTGTTATAAGAGACTTGATGTATTCGCGGCATTTTTGATTGCTTGGATCCAGCCAGAATTCGCTCTGCCTGGGTGGAAGAAGGGCGCCGGTCTGAGAGGCCATGGCCCAATTGAAGTCATATCGGCTCAATACAGGACCTGGATAATCACCTGGTTTATTGATGATTGGATTGTGGCGAGTGTTACCGACATTGTAGATCCACAGCCAGGGATGAATCTCCATTCCGTGTTTGCGAGCCTCTTGAACCGCCACTCCAAGAGGACTCCAGCCTAGAGTTTCCGGATTTTGCTCGGTGAATTTGCTCGGATACATGGTAAATCCGGCATTATTCGTCTCAAAATAAACCACGTTGATTCCGGAACGCTTCAAGCGCTCGAAAAGCTTTACCATCCCTTCCGGACTTTTAGTGGAGACAATGGTTCCTCTATCCAGCCAGATAGAGCGAGCTTCAACGGCCCTGACAGGCATGGACTGAGCAAACGCCAGAGCAAAAAGATGTCTGGCTCGATTCAAATGCTCATCAGCTACCTGAAAACGTCTCTCTTTATAAGCTTTATGAAACTCTTCTACGTTATGTCTCGCCTGCTCAAAATTTTGCTTGATCACGCTAGTAGAGACTGCGAATTCCGCCTGGGCAGCAGTTTTTATTGACTCTTCAGTTCTCCTGGTCAGATACTCAAGCTCACTCTTGATGTTCTGGTATTCGGCAAAGCTAATCTGCACAACGGCTTCCTGGGTAATTCCAGGAGAAAGCTCATCAAGAGCCATTGAGATAAAGCGCGCGTTCGAAGTCAAATCGCCCTGCACTCCTGGAACCCAGGTCAAATAGGCTCCATTTCCTCTTCTAACAATTGCCGGCAGCTTTTTGCTGCCCTCTGCTCCGGCAGCGCCTATTTCCCAGCGTGCGAGCACCCTGGTGTCATTGGCGGGTTTGATGTCCGCAATCTGAGTCCCTACAGCGAAATCTTCATGGATCGGCAAGGGAGTGTCGACCCAGGCCAGTTTGGCAGGCTCTTTGAACGTGACCTGATTCCCCACAGTCACTCCGAGAAGCGATACCAGCGAAACAGCCCCAGGTTGCTGCTTGCCACCACCGTCTGTCAGAACCAGCTTGCCTCCCGCGGTGAAATATTCTTTCAATCCATTGACGGCATCGGCAGGAAGATCCACCACCAGGGGTACCACGATAAGTTTGTACTTCGAGAGTTTTGCTTTCCCTTCCGCCACCAAGGCATCGCCGATTTCATCATAGCGAACATTGGCCGAAGCAAGGTTGCGCTTAAATTCGCTATAGTCTGCCTCAAACGTTCCAAGATGCTGATCCTGGTAAGTGGCAGCATTAAACTTACTCTTATAGATTGCCAGGGGACTGGCCTTCTCTTCCGAAAATGCGGGCATCACATATAGCATTGAATGTAATATCACGAAAGACAACAACAAAATCTGAAATTTTGCCTTTTCCATGCGAGCGAAAAGAAGCACAGCATTCGTCTTTAACATATGAATTCTAAAAAACTCCCGATCTCTATTTTGAAATTCAAACACTCAACGATTCGATTTGATAACTCTTTCAAGCTGTCTCTGGGTATCGCGTTTGGCAATATCTTCCCTTTTGTCGTAAAGCTTTTTGCCTTTACAGAGGCCGAGTTCGACTTTAACCCAGTTGGTCTTGAAGTATAGCTTAAGCGGTATAAGAGTGAGACCTTTTTCCTGAATTTTAGATTTCAGTTTCTGAATCTCTTTCTTATTCAGTAATAATCGGCGTTTCCGGGTAGGCTCATGATTAAATCGATTGCCATGATCATAGGGAGATATATGGCTGTTATAGAGAAACACCTCTCCATCTTCTATACGAGCGTGACTGTCTTTCAGGTTAGCCTGACCATTTCTGATAGATTTAACCTCGGTACCGAAAAGCTCGATACCGCACTCAATCGAATCCAGCACATGGTACTCGTGCCTGGCCCGGCGATTGTCCGCAACCACACGACGGGCATTCTCTTTCCCCGCTGAATTCTTATCTGTGTTTTCTTTCTTCTTCGCCATATCTCACTCCAGGAAGAAGTAACCAAACCGAGTTGTACCTATATATAGAACCGGGCTGATCGAATTTGAAGCAGTGTATGACAGTATAAACCGTGTAAATGACTTATGTTCCGGGAATCTATAAAATAAGAGTACTATCAAATTACTTGGCAAGTCGAATTGAAGCAGCTATTTAAATCGTTTACCTTGGAAGTAACCATCCTCACCGGTGTCATTCAGGATGATTAAGATCAAACCATTTTTTACAACCGACCAGGGCCAGGTGCGAGCCATACTTCGGCATCAGGATGCCCCTGTTCCCTATGAAAGCTTCTGTCAGGAAGAGAGGATTATAAGTTCCGGCCTGAAATTCTGGCAGCACTGGTTGCCCTGTAACCTGCATGTTGGCCCGTCTGTCTATCTTGCCAAGGATGATGGCGTTGTGCTCGGGTTAATCTCGGTAGACAGCCTGGGCAAGTCGAATGGCTGCTGGCGCATAAATCAGCTTGTTGTTCACAAAAGCCATCGCGGTAGAGGTATTGGTCAGGAGCTATTGAAATATGTTCTCGCTCTATTCGGAGGCCAGGGGATCAACCATTTCATCTCCGAAATAGCCAACGAGAATACTGCCGGTCTTCAGTTGCTTCATAGTTGTGGGTTTAGAAAATGCAGCAACTCGACTTACTATCAGGTTCCTCTGGACTACCAACCTCCACAGCAAGAAGATCTCCTTACTAAATTCAGAATCGCGCAACCTTCGGACAAAGAGATGCTCTTCGACCTGCATCAATCGGTATTACCCCAGGATGTAAGAAGAATTTTTGAGCTCGTTCCCGACGATTACTATGTGCCTGAGCTGAACGCCGACACTTTCGAAAAGATGACTCGCCGACTGATGAGAAGAAAGCGATGGTTCTGGGTGGCGGATGAAAGCGAACGGGGAGTGATTCCCTGCGCAGCCAAAATCAGCGCCCACAGCCAGGGCGACTTTCACATAGACATATACGTAAATCAAGGCTGGGAACACATGTGCGAAGATGTGGTCAAATTTGTTCTGACCACGATGAAGAAGGCGGGCATGAGAGGAACCATTGTTTTCAAGGTCTATGATTTCCAGAAGAACTTAATAGAATGCCTGGAAGGTCTGGAGTTTGAGCGCATCGGCAGATTTACTTTGATGGTGAGAGAGCATTGGCTGCGGGCCAAGAAAAAGATGAACACGGTTTCTATTCCAAACCTTGATCTTGGTCCCGGTACGCCTGCGGTAAATGTTCCTTTTCTCAGCCGTTTCGATGCATCGCCAGCGGATAGAGAATCGAACTGATAGAAGATATAAACTACTTAATAATCCTGTCAAAGATGCTCAGTTTGTAAAGTAAATACGAAACCTGGCTACTAAGGACTTCACTTTCTGATAAGCTGTGTGTTTGCCGAACTATGTGGATAAGATATTGATCCCATATCGGCTTAATGGCTGGTTCCTTGAAGCTATT
>JAUIJG010000255.1 GCA_030431355.1 bacterium | reverse complement strand
TGTTGACTCATCGCTTGCCGACATGCCCTTGACCATGGGTAGAGAAGTCTTTGTCGTGGGGGGAATTTACCGAAAGGTAAGTTTCTCCCACGCAGTTTTTTGAAGCATATACAACTAAAGTATATAATAGAATCTTGTCTTTGTTTACAGCAAACTTGCCTCTTGTCGGTTTATAATTAAGAGGCTTCCTCCCATTCTGGGGATAACACTTTGAATAAAAACAGTTTCTTTGTTCCGGTCGTTTTCATTGCTCTGTCAGCGACCTTCCCTTCTCTTTGGGGGACTAGCTCTCAGCCGGCTCTGGGCCAGAGTCAGGCAAGACGAGCACCGATAGTGGTTCTGAATAAAAAGAGAGAGTCTATATACACTCTTGGAGCTTCCGGTGTGCCTGTGAGGGTAACCATGGGAGGTCGGGAATATAAAGGCACCTATTTAACCTCTCTTCGCGACGCCGGACTGGGTCGCAGAAGCGGTCTTAGATCCGGCGATATTTTGATCCGCATCAACAACAGAGTTCCATTGGATGCTAAATCAACCGATTCTATTGTAAAGAACCTAGGTGGAAAAGCAGGAGTACCTGTCCATTTTATTCGCAAGACGAGCGGTGGTCTCCGCTTCGGCCAGAAAGTTATGGGTTGGTCGAAAGAGGCTGTGGTTAAACAGAAGCCGGACAGTCTTGTGGCTAAGAAGACCAGTGTTCATGCCTCCATCAACACCAGTTCACTGGTCGGATATATGTATCGATTGGTCAATGAGGATCGAAAGAAGAACGGTCTTCCTGATCTCAGCGTTAGCGGCAAGTTGGAATCTATCTCCCGGGGGCATTCCCAGGATCAGGCAAGGCGTGGTTATACCGGGCATTATGATCCCGAAGGCAAGGGTTTTAGAGAACGGGCCGATGCGGCTAACGTGAGAGCCGGCGTTTCGGAGAATGTCGGAAAGATGCTCATCGAGCCTAATATGACTGATGCTCAGCTGATCGCCAAGTGTCAGGATCTTCTTATGCATTCATCCAGGCACCGTTTCAATCTTTTGAATCCAAAAAATAAATCGATGGGAATCGGCATGGCGCAGCATTCCGATGGCTCTATTGCTGTAACTCAGATGTTTTCCGATTCCGCCAGTCCCTAGCTGTTAGCCGGTGATTTGGAGTGGGTTGTATAGTTGAAACTATTTGTTCGGTTGCAAAATACTATAAAATATAATAATAACCTTTCTAAAAGTTGAAGACGAGGAGGGTGAGCTCCTCGTCCTCGGGTTGAGAGCAAGCCGTCAGGCAGTGCTCGGGTCCTGAACCAGAGAGTTCAGGAAGGTGGCAGGAGTTTCAGCTCCGTCCGGCCAGTCGGGCAGGGAGTCGATCCACTGCTGTCCACAGACCAGATAGTCGCCGATGTAGGCATCGCGTCTGGTCAGCTCCGACTTGAAGAAGATCGAAGACTGGTGCGGCCAGCTCCTGTCAGTGATTTGCTGACCGGAGAGACCCTGGTCGCGACGCTCGGTGAGGATGCCGATGACATCCGCCGCCGTGCGCATCCAGCCCAGTGTTGCCAGATAGTTACAGGCGAAGACCGTGAAGTCCATGCCTTCGCTTTCGAAGCCCTGTTGGTTCAAGGCGCTGTACTTGCGCAGAAGCTGATATGCTTGCCGCGCCTCCGATTCGAGGCGAGGAAGCAAATAAGCTTCATCTTCCATGGCGCATTGAAGAAGCGCGGTTTGTCGGGCTCGTTCGACGGAATGCTCGGAGTTCTCCTGGACTTGCCGGGTGAGACGCTCCGAATCGATGACAGCCTGCATTGCCTTGCGGCAGCGAAGTGAGAGTCTGGCAAACACGGCCGAGAACTCGCAGAAGAGCGGGCTCTGGCAGTGTGCGTTGATGAAACTTACCTCGTCGATAATTGGCATATAGCCATTCTCCGTTTTTTCGCTAGTAGTTGAAACAATGCAACCAGAAAGTCGGAGGCAGAGCCTGAGCTCCACCCCCGACTTCTGATCGCTAATGCCGTTTCCAGTTCGTGCTTGCGCTAGAGTTCAGGACTGACTAGCAGTCCATCAGCTCCTGCTCAGTCCAGAGCGACTCGGGGACCGGCTTCCCAGTGGCCACGTCTTTCAACGCGGTGTGGTAAACCGGACCGCCCGACCACGGAACCTGCTGGACATACTCGTCGTACACCTTGCCGTTCGCCAGTTGGAACCGGCGGAGCGGAGCGACGACAGGCTTCCAGGCGCCCGAGATCGTGCCGATATGACTGATGCGCGCAACGGGAATCTTCACCCACCTCTGGTAGTGCTTACGCCTGCCGTCCGGGAAGATGTTGACTCCTCGCTGAAGCGCCTTTTCACGCTTGAGCACGGTTTTGGTGGCCCACTCATTCAGGCCTCGGTACTGGTCCATACGCATGATAGTTCTCCTTTCGGTGGAGGTTGTTACAGGAAAAACCCGTACTCGAAGGGATTTTCGAGCCGGGCGACAAAAGCAGCTGGATAGTCCAATCCGGGGAAGCAAATATAGATTCCCGGGAAATTTGTCGACCTCTCTTTCTGTCCTGGTCTAGATTCGGTCGACGATTCTGTTCATAGAATTCGGAAGATTGGTGAGAAAGTCCATCGGAGATTCACGCCGACATCCGTTCATATGGCTGCTTAACTGTCTTTGTCCGTTCCAAGCTCTTACTTACTTAGAATTCCATCGATACGTTGGTGGCATTCCCAATCTCTTTCTGTCCTGGGGATGTTCGCCCACGTGAGAACACGCGATGAGCTATCAGGTACTTTTCACCAGGTGCGAAAATCGCATCGGACAGAATGGTGGAAAAGTAGATAAGGCTGATAGGTCTATGGCGTTACCGAAGAGAAAAAAAGAGAATTGGTGCTTGTAAAGTAGAACAATCACTACTCTCTCGGCAAGAGATAATGTTCCAATTTAGATCTTGATCTTCTTCGTTTCAGTATAAAAGAGCATGATTTGGAGTTAGCGATGGTGGCGCACGCAATTAATTTTTACTGTTTTTCGCGTTTAACGGTGGATAGCTTGTCGGCTATGCTTCCCTGGGTTAGCTGTTGATTGGTCTGGGCTGCCATTTTCTTCCACAGTCCTGAGGCAGTCCCCACATTGGAACATAGATTGTCTGCTTCTTCTGTTCTGTTTGTCTGGTAAAGGAGAGAAGCGTAGTTCTCCATCAGCAGTGCCACTTCCGAATGGTTGTATCCCAGCACTTTCTGTTTTATTGAAAGGGCTCTTTTGTAGAGAATCTCTGCTTTGTCGTAGTTGCCCTGACCATGATAGATAAGCGCAAGAAAGTTGGCGATCATAGCCAATCCCAGATGCTCCCTGCCGAACACCTGCTCGTAGATGGACATGATTCTTTCCGAAAGGGGCTGTCCTTCCGCGAATTTACCCATTGAATAGTGAAGCTCGGCCAGGTTGTTTAATGTATTGGCCAGTTCTATATGATCGCCGCCAAGTACCCTCTCTTTCAGTTCTACACAGTAGATTAGAACCGGCACGGCTTGTTCTTTTTTGTCTGCTTTACAGAGGGTATCGGCAAGACGATCCAGGGTCAGAGCCACCCGCGGATCGTGATCTTCGTAGTCGTCCAGCGCTTCCAGTGCTTTTAGCCAGCTATCGCATGCTGCTTGAAAGTCACCCCTTCCTACGGCGTGGTTCGCGTCTAGTTTCAGTTTTTCCCAGGTTGCTTCCAAGACTGTTTATGCTCGTTTCTGATACTTATCTGGTGGATATGTTTTCCCCTTTCTTGAAAGTTCCCGATCTGCTGTCAGGCTAATCAAAATAGAGTTGCTATTTTCTGATAATCAGGATTGTTCACAGAGAAAACTATATCAAATAGTATAAAGCGTTAAAAAGAAGAATGAATTGGGTCATGCTCGCAGTCAAAGTGACTTGTAATCGAGCATGACCCATTCGTCAAACGGTTCTGCGATCTAGGCGGAGGCCTGGTTCTTGCAGCGAAAGGGGACCGCATTCCTTACTTTTGTCTCCTGAAGAGTATGCTTCCAGCGCTCGCTATCGAGGGTTGAAAGCCTTGATTTTGAGCACTTTGATGACTACCCATTCGGTTTTGGTACCGTCCGGGGCTTCGCTCACTTCGATTCTCTTCACGCCGGAGACTTTGAGATAGGAGTCGGCTCGTTCTTCTGCGAATCGCTCGATAGCCGGCTCATCGGTGAAGTCCAGCAGATAGACTCTTTTACCGAGTTTGAGCATGTGGGGGTAGGGGGCTTGTGCTCCTGGAGTTCCGGGAAGAGATGCGGATCCATTGTCCATGACAAGGGAGCCGGAAATCTCAATCACCGAATATCGTTCCGAAGCAGCTGTATTTGCCAGTTCGCGCTTCTCTGCCATGTACATGCCGAAGCCAAGCAAAGAAGAGAAAACCAGACCGAAAAGCAGGATGAAAAACAAATTCAAGAGAGCTTTCCTCATCGGAAATTTCCTCCCGGGTTTTCGTTTGTGTATTGCAGACGATCTCTCCTCAGGGGAGTAATCATCCGGTTGTTCATGCTTTATGCGAACATTCCATGCCTGTTTACTCCGAATCATCCCTTGCCGGCAGTGATTCTTCTGTATTTATGTTTGGCAGTGTTATGGAGTATTCTGGAGCAGGTCTTTTGATTCATCGGTCTTATCTAAGTACTCTTTATGTTCTCGATCAGATGATCAGAACTCAAATGAAGTACCTGTCACTCTTTCCTTCATATTTGTAATGAATCAATCTAGAGGCACTGAGAATAGGCTTCTTCGGCGTTACAACAGAGTAAACAGGATATTCGATTTTTCACTTCAAGTTTCGTTCAGGCTTGCTAGAATAGCTTGCTGCCGGTATCTTTTCGGATGTCTCAGAATGCTGACATTTCATGTGGTTACGCTATTTCCTCAGCTAATCTCTACCTATTGCGACACAAGTATCGTGGGGAGAGGGCAGAAAGCTGGCAAAATAAAGGTATCAACCTGTAATCCCAGGGACTTTTGCACGGATAATTATCGTCGGGTGGATGATACTCCTTATGGTGGCGGAGCTGGTATGGTTTTGAAGCCGGAACCCTTCTATCAAGCCTTCGAATCGCTGGAGAGAGACAGGAGCAGCCCGGTTATTCTTATGAGCCCCCAGGGAAAACAGTTCCACCATGATAGGGCCATGGAGTTGGCTAAAGAGTCCGAGATCACTATCTTTTGTGGGCACTATGAGGGATTTGATGAGAGAATTCGACGACTGGCAACCGAGGAATATTCCATCGGAGACTATGTATTGACCGGGGGTGAACTGCCTTCTCTGGTGATAATAGATGCTGTGTCTCGGTTTGTCCCCGGGGTGGTGGGTAAGAATGCATCGGTGTTGAATGAATCTTTTGCCGATGGACTTCTTGAAGGACCTCAATACACCAAGCCGGCTGAGTATCGAGATATGATCGTCCCTGAAATTGTTCGCTCCGGAGACCACAAAGAGATAGCGCGTTGGCGTCGACTGCAGGCCCTGAAGAGGACCAGGGAGCGCAGACCGGATCTTTTTGAAAAGCTCAATCTCAGCCAGGATGAGATTGACCAATTATCCTCTCTGTCCGATTGAATTTTTCGAGAAATTATAGAAGCAGCGCATAAGCCGGGTTCTGTTCTAGACCGTCATCTCTCTAGGAGTATGGTTACCCATACTCTCCAGCAGCATCGGCAACTCAAGACGGCGGGCCACCGCTATTTGAGATATACCTTAGCCTTGCACCTTCAGCGGGGTTTACCTAGCCAAGACCTCTCGATCTTGCTGGTGACGCTCTTACCGCACCGTTGCACCCTTACCAGGCTGAGCCTGGCGGTCATCATTTCTGTGGCACTATCCTCACGCTCACGCGCACTGGGAGTTACCCAGCAACCAGCCCTATGGTGCCCGGACTTTCCTCATCTACCAGGGTAGACGCGACGGTCTGCGCTACTTCCAATGCCAATTATAAGCCAGGTTGGCTAGCGCAAGTGGTGTAGTCTCTCATAAAAGTCTCTGGCTTCTCAGCCCCCGCTACTTGTGGTATTGGGGATATTCGGTTAAACAATGGCGCGGCTATCGGCTGTGTTTAATCTTGGCAAAAAGAAGACAGGGCTTATATATTGCGCAAAATTGCTTGCTTTGGATATTGTCCATCGTTAAGGTTAAGTTACACCTTTACAATTTTTCCTTACCGGCGAATCCAACAAAGCTAAATAACCCGTAGTTATTGACCCACAGCGATTTCGAATCACCCTAACAGTGATTCGGATTGCTGCCGCTTGCCGTTTTTGGAGAGTTGAAGGTGCAGTTGTTGAACCGCTCGATCTCGGTCGAGCATAAAAAATTAAGTCATGAAAGGACAAAACAAAAAAATGAACAAGAAGATGTTTACACTGGATCGCAAACTGGCAGCAGGAGAAGAACTCAGCGAGTTCGATAAGCTGATGCTTGCCATAGAACTTCCCAAGCCGCCTCTTCGCAATGCGATCGTGGAAGGCATCGTCGTGACGAAGTCTAAGAACAGCTACATCGTCGACATCGGCCAGAAAGCCGACTCCCAGGCCAGCTTCAAAGAATGCTCTGAAGAGCTTGAAGTTGGAGAAAGCTACACATTCCTTGTATTCTCCGAACCCGATGACGAGGGAGCTGTCGAGCTTTCTCGAAATCGCGCCAGTAGCTGGATTGAGCTGATGAAGCTCGTGGAATCCGGCGACGTCGGCATCGCTAAAGTGTATGCTGTCCAGCATTCGCGTGGCGGTCGTGTGGCGGGTGTCAAGGCTGTGATCTGCGGTGTTCGTGCTTTCATTCCTCGTTCGGAGATCAACTATCGTGGCAGTCTCGAAGACCTCCTCGAAGTTGAAGTTCCGGTCAAGGTTCTGGAAGCCAACTCCGTAAAGGGTCGCTATGGACAGCTGATTCTCTCTCAGCGCAGAGCGATGGAGTTGCGTCAGGATGAACAGCTCGCCACCATCAACAAAGGTGATATCATCACCGGTACCGTGGCGAAGCACATCACTCCTGGCGTGCTTGTGGATCTCGGCGGCGGAGTGACCGGTCTTATCCATCGTTCCGAAGTGTGCGGAGATCGATCCGTGGAGCCCAATACGGTGCTCTTTATCGGCGATCAGGTGGAGGTGAAGGTCCTCAACGTCAATCCCGAGAAGCGGCAGGTCTCACTCAGTCGCCGGGCTGCGATGCAGGATGAATTCTTCGCTTCTATTAAGGAAGGCGATATTCTCGAAGGCGTGGTGGCACGCTTTCAGGACTATGGCGCCTTCGTCACCCTGGCCGATTGCACCGATGGTTTGCTCCATGTCTCCGAGCTTCTCTCGGCTGGCTCCGGTCCCGGAAAGGTCACTGAGACCCTCCAGGTCGGCGAACATGTTCGGGTCAAAGTTAAGACCATCGACGCCTCCCACAGAAGGTTGGCTCTCACAAGAAAGGGCATGCCCGAAGCTGTGAGAACCGAAAGCGGTCAGGTTGCCTGACCTTGTATCAACCCGGTGCTGAAAAGCACCCTTATATCAGGAGAATGCAGTAATGCATCCACTTGATCGAGAAAGCTGCTGCTCCGGCAGTGGCTTTCTCCCTTTTGTTAGAAAATACTATATGATATAAGAAAAACTATTGAAAAACAGGACCACTAGAATGTGGTCCTGAAAATTCCATTTTAGAAGACGGAACTAATCCGTGTTTTTCAAGAGAAGCCGCCTC
>JAUIJG010000254.1 GCA_030431355.1 bacterium | reverse complement strand
GTAGTAATCAGGTAGCCCATTAAATTGAATTTCAAGCCCCAGGGAGAAAATATCTCTCCGCTTGATGGCGCCTATGCTTGGGTACAGGAATTTCCGATTCAACCAGGGCGAGAGAAATTCTCGTAGCCTCAAACCGCAATTCACAACCCAAAACCCACAACCCACAACCCACAACTCAACTAAACCGACAGAAAGAAGCCAAAAGAAAGGAGGTAACTTGACTGAGATGCTAAAACGGGCAGTGAATTCTGTCTTATCCGACTCCGTGGGATGCTGTTCCAAAGTGGTGTTCATGAGCCGCTGGTTGTTGGCGCCTATCTATCTGGGGCTTTCGGCAGTGCTGGTAGTTTATATATACAAGTTTTTCCGCAACTTATATGAACTGCTGAATCACATAAGCGAACTCTCCGATAAGGAGTTGACTCTGGAGGTGTTGCACCTGCTGGACATTGTTATGCTTGCCAATCTGACTATCATGATCACCATCGGCAGCTATACTCTCTTTATCCGGAGGCTGGCAATCAGAAACTCCCGCGACCGACTCTCCTGGCTGGATCATATTGATGCCGGAGCTTTGAAGGTCAAGCTTGGGATGGCACTTATCGGAGTCTCTTCCATTCATCTGCTCGATGCTTTTATCAGGGCAGATGAACTTACGATGGAGACTTTCATTAAGATGACCGTTATTCATCTGGTATTTGTCGTGTCCACGGTGGCCGTGGCCTGGATAAGTATCACCAAATATGGGGGCAAGTTGTCGATTATGCCCGGGGGGCATGATTCAAACAGCGAGTAATCTGTAAATCGCCGGTTTTACCTGGAGAATGAAGACTCGAACCGGTGCTCTAAAACAGATCTGGAGCTGGGTGTCCTGGCTCTGGATCACAACTAAATTTAGACCCTGGCTCGGCGATAAGGGTTTCTGAATAGCTCTTGCCGGTCGGAGTGATTGTATCTACTCGCTTGTCGGGGACTCCGGTCCCTGTGTCTTCGTCTGTAAATAACTATAACGCATAGTAAAATGCGTATCCTTCAGAGTGTGGTAAAACTTGGGGACAAATTAGAGGAGATTCTTTAGCAATGGCAACACTGGATAGAATAGAGATTCGTCGGGTCGATGATATGCACGTTCACCTGCGCCAGGGCGAGATGCTGAAGAATGTTATGCCTTATACGGCAGGGCAGTGCGCCCGGGCGCTGGTCATGCCCAACACTACTCCGCCGGTTTTGACCGCCGAGGATCTGAACAGATATCGAAGCGAGATTCTGGCCGAGCTTGAAACGGGTCGAGACTTTGAGCCATTGATGACCTTTAAAGTGGTGCCGGCTCTTAAAGTTGACGAGGTCGAAAAGCTCAAGCAGGCTGGCGCGGTGGCCGGTAAACTCTACCCGGAGGGGGTGACCACTAATTCCGCCGACGGGGTAAAGGATTTCAAAGAGCTTTATCCTGTGTATGAAGCTATGGAAAGAGAGGACCTGGTGCTCTGCATCCACGGAGAGGTGCCGGGAGTATTCTCTCTGGACCGAGAGTCTGCCTTCCTTTCCACCCTCAAAGAGATAGTGCGTGATTTTCCTAAATTGAGAGTGGTTCTGGAACATGCCACCACCAGAGAGGCGGTGGAGTTGGTCGGCTCCATGTCCGAATACGTGGCTGCCACCCTTACTCTCCATCATCTTTACCTGACTCTTGACGATGTTATCGGAGGGGGCTTGAGTCCCCATGCTTTTTGCAAACCGGTGGCTAAGCTGCCTTCTGACCGAAAAGCTTTATTAGATGCCGCATTTAGCGGTAATCCTAAATTTTTTCTTGGCTCCGACAGCGCACCGCATTTGATATCTGCTAAAGAGAATGCCTGTGGAGCAGCTGGGGTCTATACGGCGCCAGTTCTTTTGCCCAGCCTTTTGCAGCTCTTTGAGGAGCATGGCAAATTGGATCGTTTCGAGGCTTTTGTCTCGGAATATGGAGCCCGGTTTTATAAGCTGTCATTGAACCAGGGCAAGATGGTTTTTGCCCGGGAAGAGTGGCAAGTACCTGAAGAATGTGCCGGAGTTAAGCCGTTCATGGCCGGTGAGAAGTTGCACTGGAAAGTTCTTGATTGAGTAAACAGCCAGAACTTATCGGATTTGATCAATCAATAGTTCTATAAATCAGTCTATGCCGACACTGTCAGCCCCGTGTTGTTTGGCTATGCGAACGGCGTCGTAGGCTGACTGGATCCAGTCGTTCAAACCATCCTCTTCTTTGAATCTTGCGATACCGCAGGTGATGCTGGCTCGAAAGTCGCCGTCGCCGCCTGAAAAGGCCGTGGCTTTCAGCTCAGTTTTTAAGTAGGTAGCTATTTCAAGAAGCTGGTTGTCTGTGAGGGCATCAAAAAGAACACCAAACTCATCTCCGGAAAGTCTTCCGATCACTCCGAAATTACGGATGGTCTTCTTGAGAAGTTCCGCCAGGGTGGCGATCACCCGCTCTCCGGAAGCAAATCCCTGGGTTTCATTTATTTTAGCCAGACCATCGATGTCTATGAGAAGGAAGCTGGAGTCGGTATCCGCTCTACCGATTACTCTATCGGCCTCTTTCATGAACTCGGCATAGGTGAGGGTGCCGGTTAGAGCATCCCTGCCCATTAGATCCTGGATGGTTTTGTATCGCTCCAGGCGTCCGGCGATGGTGGCTATCAAAAGCTGGGGAGGAGCCGGTTTGATGAGATAATCATCTCCCAGTTTAGCGCCCTGGATATGGAAATTAAGGGCATTCTGGGTGGTTAGAAAGATAATCGGGGTGGTGGAGAATTTTTCGTTCTGGCGGACATAGCGAGCCAGTTCGAATCCGGTAATTTCGCCGAGAATAACATCGAGAAGAATAAGGTCCGGTTGGCTGGAAAGTAGGGCTTCTTCAAACTGTTCGGCATCGGTCATCACAAACGGTTCGAACCCTGCCGCTTCTAGAAATTGGTACATGGTGGATGCCTGGACCGGGTCATCTTCCACCAGGAGTATTTTGTATTTGTGCGGCAGAAGTTTGGCGAAGGTTCTTCTTGCTTTATCTTCTATCTGTTGCACGGTGGCGCTCTTGTCCCAGAATGCGTCACAACCGGCTTTGATAGCTTTTACTTTGTCCATAAAGCTGTCTTCGTCACCGATGAAAACGATTGGAACATCGGTGGTGTTCGGCTGGGCTCTTACCTGATAAGCAAGATCCAGTGGGGATCCTCCGCCTATGGGAGTACATATTATAAGTCCGTCCGGGGTCTGTTCTTTGATGGACGCTTCCGCCTGTTCAAAATTCTGGCAGGCCTGAATCCGAATGCCCAGGGTGTCCATTATCCCTTTGAGATTGGAGGCGCTGGTCGGGTCTGATGCCACCACCAGTACTGAACTTCCCAGGGCGGAAAATCTACCGGATGTGGACTGTTGACTGTACTGGGATTCTGCGGATTGGTCGGAGCCGTCATCCTCTCCCTGGGCAGCCATCAACTGTTTGAGGTTCTCGGTCAGGTTTTTGAGCTGCTTAATCGTGGAGGTGAAAGAGGTCCCGGATAGCTCTTTGAGCTGCATTGAGAGATCTTCTGCCGCTATGGCTCGGCTGCAGAACTCAGTCATCTCATAGAGTCCGGCCGCTCCGGCTAGTTGATGGTAAAACCGGGAGAGATTCTCCACCTTGTTTCCATCACATTCACCTTTCTCGATCTCTTCTAAGATCTTTGCTGCTTTGGAAATTCTCTCTTCCGAGACGGTTACGAATCTCTTCTTAGAGTCTGCTATTGCTTTCTTAACGGATTTTGTGGCTGGCGGTTCGGCCATTGACGGAGCTCCAATTTTGCTTTTGTTATGAGGTTACTTTTTCCAGAACATTGAGAATTTCATGCATTTTAAAAGGCTTGGCGAGAAACTCGTCGGCGCCCAGTCTTTTCACTTCCTCTGCCTTGTCTCTCATGCCCGTAAGCATAACAACTTTGGCCTTTCCGTCGGAGCTTCTGTACTGCTCCAAAATGGAAATGCCCTCCATATCCGGAAGTTGCCAGTCTAGAAGGATGACGTCAAATTCGTCTCCAGCTATCTGTTCCAGGGCATCCTTGCCGGTACCTGCTTTCACCACTGAATGATCGCATGTCTCTATGCACTCTGCCAGCAGTTCTTGCAGGAACTCATCGTCCTCTACAACCAACACCTTCGCCATTGCGGTACCAATAAATCTTTAGGGGAATCTTGCATGGTTATACCCTACCCTTATCTCTATGAAACCGTGAAATACTTATATCAGCTGCATCAAGCTTCAAAGCGGTGAGAGCGGCCTGACCAACAGTTGGGAAACTGTTGGTTCGGTCCATAGATGAACTCGTCTCTTTTGTTATAACGGCTATTTAGGAACTGTTTGTGTTTTTTCAGGTGTCTTCGTGAAAGGAATGAAAAGAGGAATAGTCAGAAGTGTTGCTGTAGCCGGATTAGGCCTCTTTGCTCTGTCTGCCGTCTCTGCCACTGCTCTTTCCATGCCCGGCCGGTCTTACACCGGAGAGCTGCCCGCGCTTACCGATGGTGAACGGGCTCTGTCTGAAAGTTTGAGGGGTCATGTGGAGATGCTTGCCACAACTATCGGAGAAAGACATCTGCAAAAGCCGGAGAAGCTCGAAGAGACTGTTTCTTACATAAAAACATCATTGAAAGATTGGTATGGCACGATTGAGAGTCAACACTTCGAATTCGGCCAGAAGAGTTTTGAGAACATAATCGTAGAGCTGCCCGGGGGCAATAGAAAAGATGAAATTGTTGTGCTTGGTGCGCACTATGACTCCGTCTTCGGTTGTCCAGGAGCCAACGACAACGGCACCGGTGTGGCTGCGCTTCTTGACCTGGCAAGACTTTTGGCTTCCCACAAACCTGAGAGAACGCTGAGGTTTGTCTTCTTTCCTAATGAAGAACAGTATTTCAACAGTGAAGGAATGGGCAGCTTTCAGTATGCCAGGCTTTTGAAAGAGAGAGGAGAGAAGTTGGTCACCATGGTCTCCCTGGAAACCATCGGCTTTTACAGCGATAAGAAAGGTAGTCAGAAATATCCACTCGGTTTGAAACTCTTCTATCCTGACAGGGGTGACTTCATCGGCTTTATCGGACCTCTTGGAAGCAGAAAAGCGATAAAACCTATGTTGAAAGCTTTTCGCAAGTCTACGGACTTTCCTTCCGAAGCTCTCTGTGCGCCCAGTCTGATACCCGGAGTAGATTGGTCTGATCATCAATGGTTCAACCGTATGGGATTCCCTGCTTTTATGGTTACGGACACAGCTCCATACCGTTACCCTTACTACCATACCCCTGAAGATACCGCGGAGAAAATCGACTACGAAAAGATGGCGCGGGTGGTGGCAGGTTTGCGTAAGGCTGTAATTGAAATCTGCTCCTGAAGCCTTGTTCGCCAGGAGTAATTCTGGAGCCTGGACTTTCACTTTTAATCTGGTTGCCAGGATGACATGAGCAAGAATCATGCTTCGATAGACTACAATATGAAACCGTGCTCATAGCTTCCAAGATATGGGGCCGCTTTTTGCGCTTCAACTTTCGGGCTATGCCAGCTCAGACCTGCAACAAACCAGTACTCTATCTCAGGAGCAGAAATCTTATGGTACAAACACAAGTCAAGAAAGCAGAGCTGAATGCTTATGTCACGCCGGCTTATGGAGCCAGGGCGATGAGCGAGCCTGTTCCCAAGTACATGATGCCTGAAAATGGTCTCGATCCCAAGATAGCCTATGACCTGATCCGTGATGAGCTTATATTAGATGGCAATTCGCGCCTGAATCTGGCTACCTTCGTCACCACCTGGATGGAAGACGAAGCAAAACAGCTTATGACTGAAACTTTCGACAAGAACATGATTGACAAGGATGAATATCCTCAAACAGCGGAAATTGAGCTGCGCTGTGTCAATATGATTGCAAGACTCTGGAATTCCCTTGAGGAAGATGAAGCAACCGGTTGTTCCACAATCGGCTCCAGCGAAGCGGCCATGCTCGGTGGTATGGCTCTCAAGTGGAAGTGGCGGGAGCGCATGAAAGCCCAGGGTAAGCCCCATGACAAGCCGAACATGGTTATGGGTGCCAACGTACAGGTCTGCTGGGAGAAATTCTGCCGCTACTGGGAAGTTGAGCCTCGCTTTGTTCCCATGGAAAAAGGCCGTTATTGTCTCACCCCTGAAGAAGCTGTTAAATACTGCGATGAAAACACCATCGGTGTTGTCGTGATCATGGGAAGTACATTCGACGGTCGCTATGAAGATGTTAAAGGTGTTAACGACGCCCTTGATAAGCTTGAGAAGGACAAAGGCATTTATGTGCCCATCCATGTGGATGCTGCCAGCGGCGGCTTTGTCGCTCCCTTCTTGCAGCCCGAACTCTTGTGGGACGTCAGAGTTCCTCGGGTTAAGTCCATTAATGCTTCCGGGCATAAATTCGGTCTTGTCTATCCCGGTGTGGGCTGGGCGATCTGGAGAGATAAAGAAGAGTTGCCGGAAGATCTCATCTTCCACTGCAACTATCTGGGCGGTGACCTGCCTAACTTCGCCCTCAATTTCTCCCGTCCCGGAAACCAGGTAGTGGCTCAGTACTACAACCTGATTCGCCTGGGCCGTGAAGGTTATAGACAGATACATCAGACAAGTCAGGATGTGGCCCTTTATTTGTCAGGACAGATTGAGGCGATGGGTCCCTTCGACTTGATTTCAGACGGTAGTGATATACCGGTATTTGCTTTCACAACCAATGACAAAGCTAACTTCTCTGTATTCGATATGTCCGACAAATTGAGAGAGAGGGGCTGGTTGCTTCCTGCTTACACCTTCCCGGAAAACTGTCAGGACCTTGCTGTTCTGAGAGCGGTTTGTAAGGAAGGATTCACTCGGGATATGGCGGATATGCTTCTAAAAGACATGAAGAACGCGGTAAATCATTTTGCCGCCAGGCCGAATCATACTCCCAAGGTTGAAGGCTCCAGCTTCAATCACTAGGATGATGTTTGCAGGCGGGGTTTGAAATCCCTGCTACAAATGAAAGCCTTGTGAAAGAGACCGGACAAGATATTCTTGTCCGGTTTTGTTTTGTTTTGCTGCATTTATGAAAAGAAAAGTATTTGCCGGGGATAACATGGTAAGATTGTTGCATGATTACAATTTGTAGTCACGCAACTACAAATGCATTCTCGAGACCACAAATCCTGCAGGAAGAAGGTTATTTCCCGGTTTTAAGTAGTGCTGACGCTCTTCGATCACAGTCCGGGAATCTTTGAGATAGGTCTTACAAAGAAAAGGATAAAGCTCGGAATGATGATATCCGAAGAAATTTGTCCTCTGTCGTTGCTTAACGAAGCATCGACTTTATGCCATCGTATATGAAACTATATTGGCTGCACTAGCTGTTTTCATCTGAGACTTCCATCGCCAACCTGTTACCATTCTTCTTCTTTTATTGGAAAATCTGTCTATGTTTGAATTTCTCGCGGGATTGACCATCGCTTATCTGATACACACCCTGGGAGTGTCTATCGGGTACCACCGCCTCCTTGCCCATCGCTCCTACAAATGTCCAAAGTTTGTAGAGTACTTCTGGGTAATGGCAGGTTATCTCGGCTTTCAGAGCTCTCCTATATGGTGGGCTTCCATGCACAGGGCTCACCACCGGTACTCAGATACCCCTCTTGACCCGCATCCAAGTTACCTGAGCTGGCGGCGTTGCATCTATGGAT
>JAUIJG010000614.1 GCA_030431355.1 bacterium | reverse complement strand
ACTACTTTGCCATGCCAGCCCGTACGAGAGTTGGGATCCTGGGACCAGAGATTCTCTCCCACCTTGAAGAAAGGACTCTTCAGATTGGCTTGTTTAAGCTCTCCGTTTTCCCAGGTGTAGCTATTGTGATCGCCGGTGGGCTTGTATAGGTCGCTGGGCTGATTACCGGCAAATGCGTTCTCGTCGGCGTATTTAAGGACACTGCCATCCGGTCTGGTGCGCAGGACCGTGCCGTCATCCAGGGTAAGCTTGACGCTCTTATCCGATTGGGGCTCGACTTCCTGGACCTTTCTATCAGCGTTTTCAGCCGACTGGGCATCTCCTTTGTTCTCGCCGGAAAGC
This sequence comes from bacterium, assembly GCA_030431355.1. Next base: position 1,107 of record JAUIJG010000614.1, on the reverse strand, counting down.
TCTATCACCCCTGAGGTTATATCCTCGCCTGTGCCGTCGATCAGGCTCCAGCTTCCGTCATCGCTCCTCTTCCACTGACCTTTTCCATCGGCGCTGGCAAACTCTTTCGGCTCCGCCTTAACCTCGGTATCAGGTCCGGCTTCCTCTGTCTTGACTTTGACCTCCGAATCTATCTCCGCATCTACTTCCGCATCTATTTCCGCGTCGACTTCTGTCTCAGTCTCCGGCTTCTCGCCATCTAATTTGCCAGGAAGAGATGATTCGGACTTTTCGGGAGAATCATCAACGATGTCATCCTTGCTTTCGCCCTCCTCTTTCTTAGCAGGAGGCTCCGGGACAACTGTATCGAGCTTCAACTCTCCGACTTTGAGCCAGACGTCCGACTGCTTGAAGAAAATACCCTTCGATAGAGTATCGGCTGTCTGTACTTTATTGATTCTTTGCCCTTCCAGCTTCGGGCCCTGGGTCTCGTCTTTGGTCTCGCCCTTGTCCTCAGGCCCTTTCGCCAGTACATTATCCGGGCTGAAGTCGGACTTCTTTTCCCCGTTAGTTTCTAACAGGGGAGAGCCGAATTCTTGTACACCGTGCAAGTCCAGAAGGTTGAGGCCCGAAGACCCGCTTTCATAAGCATCATCACCAGCTGAGTCGGAAATATCGTCGCCGGTGCCAAGAACCAGGTCATAGTAATTGGTCTCGCGACCGGGTTCGGAAGCTCGGGGCTCTGTGTCCAATCCGGCACCAGCACCGGTAGGCTCGGCATCATAAGGTCGAGTCATAAAATATCTCAGAGTGGAAAAAACAGGGGGATTGTTGACTATGGCAACTATAGGGATATTTTGTTGCCAAAATGTGCCCAGATCCTTCCATATCTGCGGGAAATACGAATTCCCCTCTCCGGAAGCAGGCTCCTGACCGCCTGCAATATCCCAAGGAAAGCGCATGAATAGCAGCTTTCATCTATTACCGCAAGAATCCCTACGGATGCCTTAGATCTTTAATCTAAGAATTCACAGATCAGATGATCCTTTACTGAGTATCATGAGGATGACGCCATAGCATACCCAGGTGGCGAAGAAAAGAAATAGAAGGGCTATATAGATTTTTAAG
>JAUIJG010000253.1 GCA_030431355.1 bacterium | reverse complement strand
CTCCCCCACCCCCCAGTTCCTTTGATCGGAGATAGAAATGGCAGAGACAGGCGAAAGCAAGGTAGCCACAGCTACTGAAGCAGCTATAGAAGATAAGACAAAAACCGGAAACGATGCTGCAACCGATAGTTTACAGAAAGAGTCCGTAGAGATAAGAGAGACTGAAACGGAAAAATCCGATTTAAAAGAGCCGGAAACAGAGTCTAGCATTGTTCCTGATCTCGAAATCGTCGATTCGGAGAAGGCTGAAGTGAAGGTGGAAGAGAAACCTCTCACAGCGGCAGAAAAAAGAGCCACAAATTTCCTGCAACAACAAATAATCAACGTATTTTCCATAGCTCAACCCCGCCCGGAGAATATGAGCGATGAGGACTACAAAGAGCATGTCCGTCAGGGAGTAGAGAAAGTTCAAGCCGAAAAGGATGCCGGAGTATTCGGTCCGGCCACCCAGGAAGCCTATAAAAATACAGTTACCTGGCTGGAGAAACAAGCCGTTCCCGGCGCCATAACAGAACTTACCAGACTGCAACTTCCTCTACCCTCCGGCACTCCGCTTGCCCTTCCCCCGGATATCCCCGGCAGAGTCATATCCCTCGATCTATACAAACAGATGGTAGACAACGGTAGACTGACACCGGATCTCAAATTGGACACAACGAAAGTCCCTTCCGATCTGGAGCTGGAAAAGATTGACGATACAATGCGCTGGCTCAAAGAGGTCGACACCAGAGCGCTGGAAGCCCGAGAAGAACAACAAGACAGACTTTTAGAACAGGAGATCAAACGTCTCTTACCGGACGAAGCGAAACAGGAACAATGGCTTGATCGCAAAGGTTCCGATCCCAAAGAGTGGAGAGCTGCCGCCATCGAAGCTGTGGATCTTGCCACCCGGGTGCGCAACTACGTGGAAGCCATGGACAGCCTCAATAGAGCCGGTCATCGCTTCAGCTTCGAAGCACCTCCTGGATCCGAAATAGTCAGGGATGACAAAGGTAGAATCACCCATGTAAAACTCGATCTGCCCAAAGACCTTCGTCTGGATCATCCGGCCAACAAACAAAAGATGGAGAATCTCCGCCAGTGGATGCAAGAGCACGGAGAAGAGGTAGACCAGGCTCTTAAAGAGCTCATAAAACTCGAACAAGATCCGGATCGCCTGCTCTTCTGGGGCGAAATCGATATGCCCGAAGGACGGGTAAGACTGGATAACAAAGGAGACATCTCGGACTTTGTCGCGAAAGAAGATGTTAACGGCTCGGAAAAATACTACAACCTGGCCGACCTCGAATTCGACGTCAAAGAGGTAGAAGGCGAAGACGGCAAGAAAAAGATTGTAATCACCAACGATGTTCAGTACAAGTACTCCAACTGGTACAACTACTTAAATATTGGTGCTGATCATATCGGCAATGAGATCAACGTCGAATCAAGAGAATATGACCCAGAGGACTGGGTGCCGGTGCGAAATGGTGGCAAAGTAGAGATCATGAAAGCCCGGGATCTTGCTTCCTGGAGAACAAGACAGCAAGTGTTCCACTACGGTGAGAAGGCACTTATCGCCACACTGGATACGGCAATGTTGGTTACAGGCACCATACAGGTCGGAGCCGCGGTGAAAGCGGCCAGAGCAGGTCAAATTCTTATCGGGCAAGCGGTGAAACAGAGCTTGAAAGGCGGACTCCGTGCCACCGTCGGAGCCAGTGGCATCGTAAACAACGCCTACTTCAAGAATACGGAGTATGGTCAGAATATACAGATGGCACGCGGACTTTATTTTGTCGGCGATGCCGCCCTGGGTCTCGGAGCTGGCGGCTGGAGAATGGCGAGGAATTTGACCGGTGGTGCGGAAGTGGCAAAAGCCGGGCAGAGTGTAGAGGCCCTGGTGGAAGCTCAGATCAAAGGTTCCAAGTGGCTGAACAGAATCAATACACCGGCTGAGTTCGGCGCCAAGATGACTGAACTCCCATTCGCTCTCATTATCGGACAAGACATCTACCACCAGGTAGAAAGCATGAGCGAAATCGGCAGGAACGATCCTACAAGAGCTGCTCTAAGACAGGGTCTTGATGGTCAGGGTGACCAGAAACCGGAAGAGGCAACTGTCCCAGAAATCGACACGAAAAAAGGCAAGATTGCCGAACTGGATAGATATAACACCCTTCTTACCGGAGAAAAAGAGAATCCCGAAGTCAAAGAGATCATTGAAAAGACACGGGCCCTGATAGAAGGCGATTCAAGCCAGGAAAAAATTGATGAGTACAAAGGAGTACTCATGGACAGGTTCATGCCTGACGGTTCAAAAGTTAAAAACAGAAGCTCAGATCTCGCCTATTTGAGCGATAAAAGTAAAGGACACCTGGGCTATGCCGAAGAGCAAAACAGAGCTGTTCAAACTGCAGCAGCCCTGGCTCTTCTCCAGCTCTCCCGAAACGAAGACGGCACTATCCCCGACACCATCGGCGAAAGAGATATAGAAATAGGAAGATATACCTACGAAGTCACCACACCGATGCAAGGTCCCCATGGCGGTAGTAGAACCGAGACAAAAGTATCCGATGCCAGAACCGAATCCCAGGTGTTGAAAAGATCTGATCTGGCAAATTTCTTGAGAAGAGAGATTGAATCCCCCAAAGAAGAGTCCAGACTGGTGGCATCCAGTGATCTGGCTCTACAGCTCGGAGTAGCCGACGGAAGAGAGGTAGCCGGAATTCTTCAGGACGTGGTTGCGGCAGAAAGCTCTACCGATAGAGAAAAAGCCGAAGCAATTTTGAGACTTGGTGTCACAGTTGATGCTCTTAAGATTCAAGAGAGAGTTGAGTTAACCGCCCAGGAACAGTTCAAAGAAGACAGCTTGAAAGTCGGACTTAGCGCTAATGCGGTGGAGAGCTTCTTAAAAAATGTCTCCATCAATTCTAAGAATCCCGACCATAGAACAGCGGCAGCTCTTATGGTCTTCGCCAATTCCGAAGCGAACCCGGACACCAGAAAGTCCATGATCCGCTCCTATTCGGAGATGCTCGGCAAAGACTCGTCCGAACCTGGAAAGTTTGCCCGCAATGGCATGGAAGTACTGAAGCAAGAGCTAGTATCCGAAGACAGTAGCGGCGAAAGAAAGTTGAACGCAGCTTCGGCAATCCTTGACCTGGTAAATGGCAGTGACAGCGCAGAATCGAAAGCCCTGCAAGTGAAAGCTTATGAATCGATTGCCGCCCTGGTCAAAGGCGACGATGTGCCCCTGGCCACCAGAGCCATGGGCGCCCTCACCCCGGAAGGTATTAAGATTCTCAACGAGCAAAATCCGCGGCTTGCCAGTCTTGTCAGAGACTACACCGTCGAGATGCTCAGAGATACAGACAGACTTTTCAAAGAGAACTTCTCTTCTTTGACCCCGCAAATAGTGCAAGAACGAGTAGAGCTAATAAAAGCGGTGAAGCCGATTATTGAAGATGGCGACCAGAGCCAGAAAAGCTACACCGAACAAACTCTTATCGGATTTATCAATCAAAAATCAGCAAGTTTCGCCGACTTCTCTCCGGCAATTAGAAAAGCTTCTATCCAAACTTTGACCGACCTTGGCTCCAGAGGCGCTTTGACTGTTCTTAGAGAGGCTGTTGCCGGAGACGAGAACAGAAGAGCAGAGATGCTTGAAGATGAAAATGTCCCTGAATCGGTAAAAAGAGCCATAGTGGCATTGCAAGGAGATTCGAAAGAAGAATCGGGTCAAGGCAATGAGAGAGAAAGAGGTATCGACAAAGACTGGGATGCTTCCGTTCGCTACGAAGCTCTGAAAGCAATGGAAACCCTGAAGGATCCCAAACTGAGACCGATGGTCCTGCTGCTTGCCCAGACCGAAACAGACCCCACAGTATCAGCTCGTCTCTTCGACATCAAATTCGTCACGGAAAGACTAGACCCCAGCTCGGAAGAATACAGAAAAGAGTTCGAGAGAACCGCCGCAGCGTTAATGAGAGACCCAATGGAAGGCTGGGATGATCTGGCGGCAGAAATCAAAGCATCAGGAAAATCCACGGAAAGCTTTGTGGAAGACTGGCGGGACAGTAGCTTCTCTTTACTCGATGGCACCAGATTCAATAGCTATAGGGACAGCGAAGGAGATAAAGCAGCCAAGGAAGTCTATAGTGGCTTCGGCGGCACCGTAAGCTGGATATTCAGCTACCGCTCCACAATAGACAGGGAAGAAGCAAAAGCAAGAAACAATAGAAGAGACGAAGTTACAACGACCAGGAACAATCAGTTTGAAAGACTCATAGATAGAGCCGCTCTCAGATCTAAAGAAGGAATGATGGCTAAAATGGCTCTGATGGACATTCTTGTAGATGGCGGACAGCCTTTCTCAAGCAACGAATCGGCATGGGCCCAGAGAAAAGCAGCCGAAGCCTTCTACAATCTAGCCAAACCGGGAGTGGAGAACAGAGACTATGTATTCTGGGCAATCCAAACCGGTCTCACCGGCGAGAGAAGCATGGACAAAGAAGCCCGTCGCTGGCTTCTTAAGGGTCTCGACGAACTGACAAAGAAGGACAAAAACGGAGAAAGAGCGATAACAAAAGAAGAGGCCGCGATAACAGCAGCCAAAGCGCTGGACTTGCAAAATACACAAAGGGCACCATACACCGCCGACGCAACCATCCAGAGTCAACTGATCGACACAATCGTCGCCAACGGTCACCATAAGACCTATCCGGTACTAGAAGCGCTGGCCGCCTCTAGGTAACAAAGCAGAAGAAGCACTCTATAAATTGCGTGACTCTGTGGTTCAGATATGGCGTGACACTGCTAAAGACACCACCACCACTCCAGCCCAGAGAGCCCTCAATATTCAAGAGGCGCTGAAAGACGATAACAACTCCCAGAGAGTAATTGAAGCAATATTCGCAGCTTCAAAACAATCTGCGGCAAGAGACATAACAGATCCGAGAATCGCGGTTTTGAAAGTGGCCATGAACTCTCCCAACGAAAGAGTCCGATTGGCCGCCGCCGGCAGTCTCCTTGAGATCGGTGCTCGTACCGGAGTAGACTTGAGCAATGCCGTTAGCATTCTAGAGACAATCGAAACCGAAAGTGCAGTGGAAGGATACAAAGTGGATGCTGCGATCTATTTGAAGATTGCTGATGGAGTGAACGCCAGGTAGCCAATTGGAAAAGCGAAATTTGGCGATTAGATTGTCGAGGCTGTAAAATAGGAAAAGGCATTCCGGAATCTCACCTGTCTTCCTTTCCATGAGTATGCATTCTTGATTGACAACAGAGAGAAGTGGCCGACATTAATACAACTGGCTAAACAAGCCATTTCAGAGGGTAACTTTACCAGGGCAGAAGGAAATTGCCTTGGCGCCCTGGCCATAGCTGAGACCTATCCACCCGATGACTATCATCTGGCTATAACCCTGGAGCTACTTTCTCAAATCTATTTCAATTTGGAGAGTTATGACCATGGCGCTCCTGTGTTGACAAGACTTCTGGAAATTTACAAACGTAGACTGGGAGAAGACCATATAGACACTGCCACCATCGGACAGAACCTCGCCATTCTCTATCATTGTGCCGGCCAACTAGAGACAGCCTGTTCCTATTATGAATGGGCTGTGAGTGCAAAAACAAAAATCCTGGGCGAATCTGATAAGGAGACTTTGAGTTTGCGCTCTTCTTACGAGAAGCTCCTCTCTTCCATGGAGCACAAGGATGAAGACAAAGTCAAAAGAAGGGAGATGCGCAGGAAGGGTCTTACCTCCACGAACCAGTTTGATTCCATCAGCATGGACGATATCACTCCAAGTTTAAACTGAGAGATTACCACTGGAAACGACACCACCAAGAGTGCATTTTCTCTGACAACGGCACTGCTCTAGGTCCAGGGTCAGGGGCAATTTCGACATCCCGGCAGTCCGCACAGTCCGATATAAGCTTACGATTGAGACTACCCTCATTGAGCATTAGTTCTCTACCGAGTAAACTAAAAGTATATGTCGGACAATAATAGCCCAAACAACGATTTCCCCGGACTCTCAATGCTAATGATTGTCGGTGTGCTTGGTCTTTTGGGTTTGATTCTTTATTCTCTATTTACCGGTTATTTCTACTTCGCCGAAGATATTCTCAACTGGGATGAGCGCAGTACTTATACCGTGGGGATGTCGATTCTATTGATCGTCTACGCCCTGCTTTTTGTCCGTATGATGGCCGGAGGCAAAAAAGATAAGTCTTCATCAGGAGAAGAAGAGGATTCCAGTTCGAACAAAAACGATCGGCTCAAGCCTGTTTCAATACTTGGTCTCAGCGCCGTGATGGTGTTTTTGCTTGGTTGGATAATCTTCAAAAATCGGGACGTCTGGCACCTGCCCGGGGGTCTTGGACTGACCCTGATCTCAAGTTCATGTCTTTTCCTGGTGGCAGCCGACTTCTTGCAGTTTAAACTGACTGGAAAGAAAGCATACTTGATGCTGATCCCTCTATGGATATTTGTCTTTATAGTTTTTCTAGGAAAAATATTTAGCGGCGCAAAGGATATTCTGTAAGTTAAAGAGGACGAACAGAGCCCTTGTTGATCTTCCGCCACACCTCTTCATAGGTGAGTCCGCCCAATCCTAGTTTTTCAAGGGTGCGTCCTTCTCTGGCGAAGTCAGTCTCGGTCAATATTCCGGCCATACAGATAACCGAGTCGACCAGAGGAATTTTGACTCCGGCAAGTTCAGCCAGCTCTTTAAGAGGAATGAGAGTGCATCCAACATCTTCGATCAGATAACGATGATTGAGAGTATTGGGAGATTTGCTGTATTTATAGTTCGGCACCGAGGTGAGTGCGTCGTAAAGGGACCTGGTGCTGGAGCCATAGTATTTGTTCAGCAACTCTTTGGCCGGTATCAGACTGGTGCCATATCTTGAGGCCACCTGATTGAACTCATCTTCCATCTGCTCTAGAAGTTTGATTGTCCTGGGAGTGAAGCCTTCGTAATAGAATGAATACTCTTCCTGACGGTCTATGGCATTCATATTTACTATCATATTGAGGGAGTGGGTCAGGGCACCAAAATCAGTGAGGCCCCGGTGGATGAAGTTATCCGCGGGCAGAAGGTCAGGGAAGAATTCGGTCAGCCTCTGTCCACATTCCCTGGTGGACTGTGGGCAACAACCGGTGTAAAGATTCCACTTTTTCACCCCTCTGACCCATACTTTGTTGCCTGGCTGCAAACGGCAAGCAAAAAGAGCATCGGTCTCGATAACGGAACAATCCGCTCCGCCTGCGTCTTTTAAGGCTTTCTTAAATTCGAGCACACCGCCCAACTTACTGGAGAAGAGGATAACAACCTGGTCTGCCCTCAAGCTTGATGCGAGCCTTTCGGCAATCTCTCTGTAGGCTGTGGCCACGGTAGCGATAAATATCGTATCGCAGCCCGAGACAACCTGTTCCCAGTCGGTACTGATAGTCACGGGTTCGAACTGACTTTCGAAAGCACCGAAAGAGGAGATAGAACGCTCCTTATCATCGACACTTCTAGTCAGAAAACTGACACTATGTCCCTTCGATGCGAGGTAGGAACCGAGAGCGTGAGCGCTGTTACCAAAACCAATAACTCCGACAGATCTGTTCGCAGTTCTCAGAGGCGCGAACTGGTTGGTATCGATACTGGTAGCAATGCTGGACGCATTAACAGAGATAGAGCCTGTCGACTCTACAAAATCTAACTTCATTCAGGACACCAGAAGATTACACTGATTTGTTCAGTGAAGATG
>JAUIJG010000252.1 GCA_030431355.1 bacterium | reverse complement strand
AAAAGAGTGAGGTTTTGTAAATGTAACATGATAAAGTATTTAAAGATGAAAAAATAAAATATAGTACGATTGTTATCTCAGGTAGTTCAACTATTTCAAAATTTGATTGCTAATTGTATTAAGTATCGGGGAGAGGAGCCGCTTTCAATTTCGATACGAACGAAAAAATCAATAGGGCGATGGATTTTTTCCATTCAAGACAACGGCATTGGTATTGAGGCCAAATATGCGGATAGCATTTTTAACATGTTCTCGCGATTGCATTCAAAGGCAGACTATCCTGGAACTGGAATGGGTTTAGCTATATGCCGGAGAATCGTTGATACTCATGGTGGCACCATCTGGCTCGAATCAAATAAAGGGAAAGGTTGTAACTTTATGTTCACTTTACCAGCAGTAATGAAAAAAAAGGACTTTAAAATGAAAAATTCAATAGACATTCTTTTGGTTGAGGATACCCCTTCTGACGTGAGGTTGACTCAAGAGGCACTCAAAGAATCATCTTTGAATTGCGAGCTGAGCGTAGTGGATGATGGTGAAGCTGCATTGCAATATTTATTGGAGATTAAGAACAAAGAGAATAGAAGTTTGCCAGACATTATTTTCTTAGACTTGAACATGCCTAAGATGAATGGACACGAGGTACTGGAAGAGATAAAGAAAGATCCGATTTTGTGCTCCATACCAGTAGTATTGCTTACGGTGTCGGAAAGAGAGGAAGATGTTTTAGAAGCACTTTCCACAAAGATGAACTACTACCTGCCAAAGCCAATTACGTCGGAGAAGGCTTCTGATTTGGTCAAGTCCATTTTCGAAGTGAACACACTTTTAAAAGACTCAATTTCTAAAGAGCACACAAGGGAAGAAACTCATATAAGACTCGTTCTTGCGGGAAATCCTCACACTTCTGTCTTTGCCCTTTCCAAATTAGCTGAGGCTGAAGAGGACAATGTAAGGTGTAGGGTCGCGAGGAATGCCAATATTCCACCGGCGATTCAAATGATTTTGTCCAGAGATCTAAAAGACGAAGTTCGCCTGAGTCTGTGTGAAAACACCAGTCTTATGTCTTCTGTACTTGATATGCTTGCTAGTGATAAAAGCGACGACGTGAGGATGGCGGTATCGAGGTCGGCAAAGGTATCGAAAAGAGTTCTTCTGAAATTGACAGAAGATGAGAATGTGTTTGTGGCAGATAGCGCAAAGAAAGTACTTGCTTGTCGACAACGATGAGATTTAACAAAGTCCTAGATCAGTGCTGGGGTCCGTTCGACTAGAGTTCTAACCGTTTTGTCGATTGTAGTTGCTTTCTTAAACTGCTACCATCTAGTTAGTCTTGTATGTAGAGACAGGCTTTTGAAGGGGGCAAGCCCCATATTGTTTTAGAAGAATATATGAACGAAATATACATATCTTTGATGGTGGTGTTCCTGGTTTTGGCAATGCTCATGGTTATTCCAGTAATAGGAACTGCCGTTTGGCTTGGTATCAGGGATAGTATTTAGAATGGTTAGTTCCAATTTTGGCAATAGTCCAATAAGTCCGAAAATTTTGCTACATTCCGAGTACTTTGGAAAGTTTTATCGTGACACCATTGTTGAAAGGTAGACGTTCTAGCCTCGGATTTGAAGAGAAATCAGATACTTCGAGGAATAGCAGGAATACAATCATAGACTTACTTAGGATTGTGGCTGGTGATGCTAAGCCTGGATATCTTTTGTGTGAAGTCAATATGACCTATTCAAGCGCATTGCTGAGCAAGCTCAGAGCTCGGGGTGTAAAGGCAACAGTAACTGCTCTGCTTGTTAAAGCTATCGGAATTGCTCAAGAGAGTCATTACAAAACTAGAACTGAGTCGATTCCAATTGGCTCTCTGGTCACTTACAATAATATTGTTGCAGGTTTTACCGTAGAGCGAATAGTTGATGGTCAGCCAACCGTGTTTTTGTGCGAAATCGAAGAGCCCAACAGTAAGTCAATTCAGGAACTTAGTAGGGAATTACGGCAGTGCGCCACTGATTCAATTGATGATGTAGCGTCAATGAGAATGCAAAGAGTATTTTCGCACCTTCCTGCTTTTCTCAGGCAGCTAATTTTGGTATTAGGCAAGAGTTTTCCGTATTTGCGCTTGAAGTGCCAGAAAGCATCTTTTGGTCTTACTTCGTTGGGGAAGTTTGGGGTATCGGCGTTGTTAAGTCCGTGTTTGTGCTCATCTACGTTTGGTGTAGGAATGATAGAAGATAGAGCCGTAGTCGTAAACGGAGAAATCAGAATTCAAACACAAATGACTGTCTCTCTCAATTACGACATGAGGGTGTTTGACTATATTGAAGCTGATCTCTTTCTGGGCACTGTTCGACTGTTACTGGAGGGGAGCCTAGAGCAGTTTTTGTCAGACTCTGAGAGACTCGGAGAAGATGTCTACGACTTAGAGCCTATTACGTAGAGGTTCAGCTCAATGTAGATCCAGGACCTTTATTCCGCTTTACACAGATCTCATTGTAAAATGCATAGAGTGAGCGAGAACGATCCAGATTTGAAAAAGCAGCCTTTGTATGATGTGCTGAAGCGCATTCGCAAGCCGGTAGCGTTGCGAGATGTTATGGCTTTATGTCTGCGCCATGTGCTAATGGGCGATCCATTCAGCGACTCTGATAAGAACGCTGTGCCTAAACCGGACCCGAAGTACTTAAATGAAGTGGTCCTTGAAGAGAGAGACATTTGTGGCTTGCGTTGCGCCATCTACAGACCGAAACAGCCGCCGAAACTGACGACACCCGTGATGTTTTACATGCACGGTGGCGGTTTTGTGGTGGGTTGCTCTGAGGACACGGATTACATTACACGCCGACTTAGTTACGACAATCAATTCATGGTTGTGAGCATTAACTACCCTCTGGCGCCGGAATCTCCTTTCCCGGAGGCTCTTGATTCTTGCCTGGATGTTGTTCACGAGGTGATTGGAAACGCGGATGCTTTGAACGTAAATGGAGAAGCAGTCTTTATCGCTGGTGATTCTGCCGGCGGCAATCTGGCGATGGTTCTGGCTTCTCGACTGCGTGCCAGGGGTGATATTGTAGTTAAAGGGCTGGTTTTGTTGGCTCCCTGGTTGGATATGCGTCTCGAGGAGTATGATTCGTATAACCGTCTGGCTCCCGGCGGAATCGTATTTGATGCCGCCTTTGCCGGATATGCTCGGGGTGCTTATTTGACTGCGAAAGACTGGAATAATCCTCTAGCCAGTCCCATCCATTTGGCGCCGGATCTGCTTCCCCCCGCTGTAATCTTCGTGGGATCGGAAGACCCGCTGTTGGACCAGGCTCGTGCTTTTTATTCCGGATTGAAAGATAGCAGTGCGATTTGTGATCTCATAGTTTATGAAGGATTGCCTCATTGCTTTTATTCATTCCCTGGTCTTTATGCAGAGGAGGATGAATGCTACCGAAGAATACAGAAATTTCTTTCCTCCGCTCTGATGGATTGAATTCGGCTTATTAGCAATTTGTTTGTATCTAGAAGTGGGCATATTAAACTCTGACCGACTTTTTACTTTGATAGTCTTTTGGGAGGTGTAAGTCTTGCGTTTATTCGGCGGCGAAGACAAAACTGATGAGTCTGCTAGAAAAGACAATCGCCTCAAGTGTTCGTTTTGCGGCAAGTCACAAGACATGGTCAAGAAGCTAATCGCCGGTCCTGGTGTCTATATTTGTGATGAGTGCGTGGGTCTTTGCTTAGATATTTTGGAGGAAGAGCATCTTGGCCCCGCAGACTCAATTTCAAGTCTTCCATTTCTCTCTGGTATTAACAAGAAGTTCACCAGTGATAGTGAGCTTGATGGTTTGATCGATGAAGTTCTTGAGCCCCTGGAGAAGATCAATGGCCGTTTCGAGGATGAGTCCAGAGATTTTTGTTTCGGTCCGGGAGTGAGCACGGTTCTCGTCCTCAAGTCTATAAAGAACGGTAGATTGGATGCAAATCTCTTGCCACTGCTGGATTCACTGGGAGCCTATTACAGAAGATATGGTCAGTACCAGGCTGCCAAAAACACTTATGAGTGGGCGGTAGAGATATGCGCTCAAGATGATAGCTGTGACGAGAAGACTAAGCGATTTTTTGCCATCGAGCTGGCCAAATTGCTTATGAGAACAGGCGAGTATTCCGATGGTGAAGCGCTTCTGGACAAGCTCTGATTAGATAAGCCAGTCCCGTCACGATCAAGTGGCAAGCTATTTCTATTGTGGACTCAATCGCTGAATTTTACTAAAACAACTTCGCGTACTAGCCCCTGCACGAACTGAGTTTCTTTTGCCATGTCTAAACTAGAGAGCGTTGAGCGCCCCCAGCATCAACCATCGGATGCTGCTGCCGATGGTCCCCGATTAAAGTCGGTCAGGGGAGAAGCATTTGGATTTAACTAAGTTCTCTCAGTCTTTCTTCCGCGCTTGCATTGCCGTTCTTCGCTAGCTCTATTATCTATTTTGATCGGGAAGCCAGTTTATAGCTCTTACAGGAGTTTATGAAGCGCTCGAAGAGGACGCTATGATTTTTGTAGTCTCTTTCCGGGTGCCATTGAACGCCGACCACAAATCGGCCGCTGTTTTTGCCTTCGATACTTTCCACGACACCATCGGGAGCTTTGCCTACCACTTTCAAATCACTGCCGACTTTGTCCACGCACTGATGGTGAGATGAAGGAACACTCAGATCGGTTTTCTTGTAGATTTTAGCGATGGCGCTATCTTTATCCAGTTTCACTTTGTGGAAATTGAAACCGTTTTGCCAACCGTCTGGGCTTGCGTGTTTTAGCTTTGACTTGTCGAACTTGCTGGGAATGTCTCTGGTCAGAGAGCCACCTTTGTGGATGTTTAGAACCTGGGCACCGGCGCAGATCCCGAGGAATGGAAGCTTTTCATTTTTCATCGCTTCTTTTACCAGAAGCTGGTCAAAAGTGGTTCTCTCCCGGTGCATTTTGACTATGGATTTATGATCTTTTTTGCCGTAGAACGAAGGCGGATAGTCGAGTCCGCCTATCATCATTAGACCGTCTACAGTATCAAGGACTTGTTTTAGCTCTTTTTCTCCCATGGGTGGGATCAAAAGGGGAATGCCGCCTGCTTTTATTATCGCCTTCGTATATGGTGCCGAGATTTCATAGTTTACGGGTTTATCCCCTGCTACTTCCATGTTGATCGCGATTAATGGTTTTGATACAGGTTTCGACACTGTGTCTTTATCTCCTGCCATCGCCTCTGGTGCTGAGGAGAAGCATGAGGCAGCCACTAAACTAAGAGCCAAGAAAGTTTTCTTGATACTTTTTGTCATCGCGAGATTTCCTGTATGTATTGAAAGTAGAGGGGATTACCGTTGTATTTTAACTCAGTCTTGTTCGAAAAGGTTGCCGAGCGCTCCTGCGATTCCGCCACCTTCACCGACGGTAGAGCCGCCCTGCGCCGGGGCGCTTTTAACAATCTTGTTAGCCAGCCTTGAGAATGGAAGGCTCTGGAGCCATACGGTACCCTGTCCTCTCAGGGTGGCGAGGAAAAGACCTTCTCCACCGAATACCATCGATTTCAAATTTCCGGCTTTTTCTATGGAGAAGTCTATGCCTGGTGTCATAGCAACCAGGCAACCGGTGTCTACTCTGAGAGTTTCTCCCGGCTTAATCTGTTTCTGGATGATACTGCCGCAGGCGTGGACAAAGACCCAGCCGTCTCCCGATAGTCTCTGCAGAATAAAGCCTTCTCCGCCGAAGAAACCGGCACCGAATCTTTGCGTAAAAGCAATATCGAGTTTGGTGCCGAAAGCCGCGCAGAGGAAACCGTCTCTCTGCACCAGGACTTCACCACCGTGTTGGCCCAGATTCATCGGAATGATTTTGCCTGGGTAAGGAGCAGCGAAAGCTACCCGTTTTTTGCCCTGGCCCCTGTTGGTGAAATGGGTGATCATCAGGGATTCTCCGGCGAGCATCCGTTTGCCTGCTCCGAAGAGCGCTCCCATAACTCCCTGGTCGGCTTCTGTTCCGTCTCCCATTTTTGCTTCGAAGGCGATGCCGTCTTCCATGTAGTTCATCGCTCCGGCTTCGGCTATAACTGTTTCACCCGGGTCCAGTTCCACTTCGACTGCCTGGATGTCGTCTCCGATGATTTCGTAGTCTATGACATGGGCTCTTGATGGGCTCATAGGTAAGTCTCTCCTTGCAAGCTCTTGGGCTTCGTGGTGCTTCTGTTTTATGAGTTCTAAAGGTTTTTCGTTTTTAGTATGTCCAGGAAGTTTAGCAGGGGAGAGTCTTCTTTCCATTAAGACCGGGATTTTCGCTCCTTGAAATAGACTTCTATTGAAAGCTTGCTGGCGTGAAAGGAAGCTATCCGGCACTAATGGGCAGCGGCGGAGACCGGTAAAGATGACTTAATCGGAGCCGATAATGGATAGATTAATTCCCTTGTAAAGTGTTTTCATGGGGCCGGCTTGTATCCGAAAGCTGTTGCTGGAGAAGCTATTCAAGGGACAGGATGATTTTTGAGAAAGCTTGCCCTGTCGTCTTTATCCCCCAAATGAGGTATAGATAAGATAGGTTCGTACTTTCTGGCATCGCCTGACCCGATCGGGCACAATTTCCACAGTAAAGAGCGCGGTTTTAATCTCTATGTCTGATGTAGAACGGGACAAACCTGTAAGAAAAGCACAGGTCTCAGATCTGTTTGAGACCGGATTTGAATTGAAAGAAAGCCCAGAAAAGCTTGTGGAGGTGGAAGAGAGAGTTTCCCTTCCCAGCCACCTGGTGGATACCAACGAAGATATTTCGGTGGATGTTTCCGAGGGCAAGGCGCTCTCCGGTGAACGCACGGGATCCGGCAGCAAGGAAGAATCCGATTCCGAGCCAGAGGCGGAAGCGGAGATAGATCCACTTGTGGGAACCATGTTTGCCGATAAGTACGAAGTTCTGTCTATACTCGGAAAAGGTGGAATGAGCACTGTTTATAAGGTGCAACACCAGGATCTGGGGATGGTTTTGGCTCTCAAAGTTCTGCATAAGCATCTCTGGACCGACCCTCTATCGGTGGAGCGTTTCCGCCTGGAGGCAAAGACTATTGGCAAGCTTTCCAGTCCCTATCTGATTACATTCAGAGATTTTGGCGTGACCTCGGATGGGCAGCCCTACCTGGTCATGGACTACCTGAAGGGTGTCAGCCTGGGAAGGAAAATCTATGATGAAAATGGGCTGGAGCTTGGAGACTGTCTCGAGATTTTTTCGAAGTTGTGTGAGGGTCTTGCTGAAGCTCACAGAAACGGGGTCACCCACCGGGATATCAAGCCGGCCAATGTTATGTTCCTCACGGACGGTTCTGATTCCTCGGTCAAACTTGTAGACTTCGGAATAGCCAAACTAGCCCAGGGCGAGTCGGATCAACGTCTTACCCTGACCCAGACCGGCGAAGTTTTTGGATCTCCTCTATACATGAGTCCCGAGCAGTGTCTTGGGCTTTCTGCCGATCATCGTTCGGACATTTATTCGCTCGGCTGCTTGTTCTATGAAGCGGTTGTTGGGACGCCGCCTTTCGTGGGTTCCAATGTCCTGGAGACGATGAATTCTCATGTGGATAAAGAGCCCGAGGAGATTATGAAAGGCAGCCCTGAGCTGGCTCAGAAAGCGCAGGAACTGGGCTTTGAAATAAAAGATCTCAACTATGTGGTGATGAAGTGTCTGCAGAAATTGCCTGCCGATAGATACCAGGATGTCTCCGAGATTCAAAGAGATCTGGATAAGCTGAAGGCTAAGAAGTCTATTACCGGTAA
>JAUIJG010000251.1 GCA_030431355.1 bacterium | reverse complement strand
TCTGCACCCCGGGCGGAGAAACGCTTCCACTGATTGAGCTTCTCCTCCTGATTTTCCTTTGAACTGGAATCCAGGGTACTCTCTGCTTCGGAGCCGGTCTCAGCAGAAACTTTCGGTTTCGCTTCCACCGGCAGAATATATAAAGCCGAACCCAGCTCCAATCCGAACAATGAAAAAACAAGAAGCAGCATAGTGAATTGACTATTCATCAAATTCTCTTTCTGAATTTCTCGGCATAGCCGGTCATTTCTATATAGGCGCGACCGGCCAATTTTTTCTTGCCACCACTGGAAGTGAACACCCGAGCTGCCCCCTCCCAGTAAGTAACTCCTGTGGACTTGCCGGTTGCCAGCTCTTGATCATTCATTACAGGCTCCAAAGATAGATTCAAATTCTCTCCTGGCAGACTTACATTCCAGCCCATGGGATATTCTCCGTTACTCTTTCGGCTTTTCCAAGAACCTGTCTTATTGATTATAAACTCGTTTTTCAGAAGATGTCTGCTACTTCCATCCCTGGCGATTAATGTACCCGAAGAATGCTTGTCTATGGTGCCGTCGGCACGGCGCATAACATAAAGCATCAGCTCCCTTCCGTCTTCCAGCTGAATGGAGTACCAGTCCCATCCAACCTGATTATCGGTCAACTGATTGCTGCCAAACTCATGATCCATCCAGGCCAAGCCTTTGACAAAAGCCGGCTTACCATCAACCGTCATCACTCCACGGGCAAGCATGCGACTGAGTGAGTAATAGTGAGAAGCACAACCCTTACAAGAAGCTTTCTGACTGACTCCGTCTTTGCCATGAACGACCGGCTTTTTAAGGGAATCCAGGACCAGGTCCAATTGATATTTGCCTCCGGAAGCGGAGATGACGACAGTCTTTTCATCTAAAAACTTCATGGTCCAATCCTGATTGTAAACGAGGGGTATGTCCTCCCTCGCTCCTGCGATTCCGAGACCTTTTCTATTAAGCTTCTCAAAAAACTGGAATTTTTTAGAGGCGATATCGGTGACGGCAAAGTGAGCTAGATAGATATTATCCAGTGACCAGGCGGACTTCATATCCGATGGCTTTTGATCCGTTCCGGTGCGGAAGAAGGTCAACTCAAAGCCATATGGACGCCCTGCCCTATCTTGAAGATGTCCGGTGAAGTACCACCATTCGGTCTTGAATTGATCGTGGCTGGCATGGTCCCTGGGAAAACTAAAACTATAGCCGGGTAAGGCTTTCTTAAAATCCTTTGCCAGGGCACCTCCTGTGGTGCTTGCACAAAGAAGAAAGAGAACCAAGGCATGGAGTATGACTCTACTCATTCCTTATAACCTCCGGGGCTTGTGTTCTTGCTGCCATTCTGGCCGGAATCAGTCCCGATGCCAGAGAAGTCGCCATAATCAAAACAAATGTCTGGATAATGAAATCGTAGGGAACCGTGAAGCGTATCGTCCAACCAAAGGACTGTTTATTGATAACGTAAATAAGCAATACTGAAAGAACGAAGCCCAGAGCGATACCAAAAATTGAACCGGAGAAACCAAGAACGCCGGCTTCGGTCAACACCATTTTTTTGATTCCTGTGCTGGAAAGACCGATGTATTTCAAAATACCGAAATCGCGTTTGGACTCTTCGGTTAGAGCAAATAGAGCATTCATAACGGATAGGATAGCAACAGCGATTGAAATAGCGTGTAAGGCATAAGTAACGGCGAAAGTCTGATCGAAAATATCGAGGATGCGTTTGCGCAGCTCTCCGGTTGTTCGCACCACAAATAGTGAATTATCACCCATGATAGAGAAGATCGCTTTGCGTACCTTTTGAGCATCGGCTCCATCTTCCAAGAAAATAGCGAAAGAGTTTATGGACTGATCATCCATATTTTTCTCATAAAGTTCCCGGTCGATAACCACATAACCACTGTCATTGACATAGTCGTAATAAATATCTTCTACTAATAAATCCACTGACTTAAACTGCATGGGAATGCGAATTGTATCTCCGCGTTTCACCCTATGCTTGATAGAAAAACTCTCCGAGATAATGCATCTATCCCCATGGATGCTACGAGCGACCTCGGCATTGCCTCTGCCTGAAAGATAGGAGAGATTACTATACTTCTCCACCAGGTCGAATCTGGCTGCTCCCAGAGTAGCCTTAAGACCACCATATTCAAAATCAGTCTCAGTCCAGGGCTCCACCGCCTTGACCCCGACTACGCTATTAAGCTTGTTTTCCATGTCAGGTTGGAAGCGGGCACCTCTCGAGCCGGCATCACTTGTGGCTGGTCGCATCCACAAATCCGCCACCAGAGTCTGCCTGGCCCAGTCGACCACTGTCTGCCTGAAGCTGCCTATCATGATCGCAAGACTGATGAGCATAGCGATACCGATGGCTAGAGTGGCCACGGCTACAGAGCTTCGCCCCAGCGTTCTTGCCAGGGAGGAGATAGCCAATCTTGCCTCGAGACCGATTACGGAATTTAATAGCTTCGAATAAACCGGAAGCAAAAGCTTCAGACTCAACGGCATCAAGAACGCGACTCCGAAGACACTGGTCAGGGCGGATAGATATCCAAAAAATGGAAAGTTGAAGAGGGCAGGAAGCGTAGAGCAATATCCGCTTACTGAAAACAGTACAAGGGCGGCACCGGCGAAAGGAAGGCTCCATCTATCCACATTCAGTTCGATGGACTGCCTTCGAGTCGCTTCTGCAGGAGCTACAGATGCGGCTTCAAAGGCTGCGGGAAGCGCGGCCAACGAGGTCAGGACAACACCGGTAAAGAATGCCAGAACCAACAGTTGAGGCTCCGGCTGAACCGTCTCCACAGGCATTGAGAAATAGAGTCTTTGATAGGTCTGGGCCACAGCAGAGAGTGCCCAGTTTGCGATAAGAACGCCCACAAGAAGACCAAGAAGGGAGCCTGCTCCTCCAAGCAAAAGAGCCTCGGATAGAACCAGATATAGTACCTGCCGAGAAGAGAGACCCAGAGTTCTGAGAGTGCCGATCTCCGGTCGCCTGCGAATCACGGTTATCGCCATGGTGTTGTATATGAGGAACATTCCCACTAGAAGCGCTATAAAAGAGAGGGCATACAGGTTGTACTCAAAGGAACGAGTCATCTTTTCAATCTGAGAGGACCTGGTCGAAGGTGGCTCAGCTTTCATCCCCTGCCCCAGATCATTATTCAACTTTTCCTGAATTAGGGAAAGCTTCTCGACAGGCACAACTATCTCAACCTGGCTCAACTTTCCAGCCATGGAAAGAATTTCCTGGGCTAGGGACAGGTCACAGATTAGCAATCTTCCGCCATAAGCGGCTCCGCTGCCGGATTGCTCCAATATACCGGATACGATGACATGACTCTTTCGATCATCCACAAAAATATCGAGACGATCTCCCTGATTCAAGCCTCTCTCCCGGGCTAAGGCTCCCCCGACGAGGACACCACGGGCAGTGAACACCCCTGAGAATCCGCTCTCCCCGGATGCTTCTACGCTGTAACCTTTGAATATGTCATCTGCAAAATAATCTATGCCAAGAAGCTGCACGACCTCTTTGTCATCTTCTCCAATCACCACGTCGTCGCTAATAATCGGAGTAAAATTCCCGCCAATAGACCAAATCCAGCGAATACTTTCAAGAACCTTCTCGTCAATGGTGTTACCACTGGTAGGACGAATTTCGAGGTTTGCTCGACCCGCAACTTTATCCACAGTTTCGTGGAAAGAAGACAGAGCTGTTCTGTTAGCCAGGCTGATGGCAAGGAAAACACTAACTCCGAGTGTAATCCCCAGCACCGTGATTACAGTGCGAACAGAGTTGAAGTAGAGATCCCTTACCACGAAGTGATGGAAAGTAGCCAGGGATAAAGGTCGATTACTCATTGATCAAGACTCTTGATCCACAACTTTTCCATCCCTCATTTTTATTACGAGGTCTGCTTTTGCGGCAGCTTCTAGACTATGGGTAGCCATGATGATGGTGATACCGCTTTCAATATTTATCTGCCTCAACAAATCCAGAACTATGGCACCGTTTTCAGTGTCCAGATTTCCTGTGGGCTCATCCGCTAAAACAAGCCTTGGCTTATGAACGATGGCTCTGGCCACAGCCGTGCGCTGCATCTCGCCGCCGGACAACTGCGACGGCATAAAGCCGCTTCGCTCGGCCAGACCGACTCTGTCCAGTAAAGAAGCCACCGACTCTCTGACAGTCCCTGGATCTCTGCCTGCCATTTCCAGAGGCAGACTTACATTTTCTTCAACGGTGAAGGTTGGTAAAAGATTGAAAAACTGAAATACAAAACCAAGCTCTTTGAGACGAAACTCTGTCAACTGATCATCGGTCATATCCGAAAGGTTTGTCTCTCCGATTGCAATGGAACCCTCCGAAGGACTGTCGATGCCTCCAAGCAGGTTCAGAAGAGTACTCTTGCCACAGCCGCTAGGACCGAGAATAGCCACCAGTTTTCCCGGCGCGATACTCAAACTCACATCCACAAGGGCGTTAACGTGGCGGCCAGGATAACGTTTGCTGACCCCGATCACCTCAATATTTTTGGATATCTCTGAAATTCCAGTCAAAATTTATTCTGCCACTTTGATTCAATTCAAGTAAGATTTTACCCGGAATAGCTGAAAGATTCCGGCATAAAAACTTGACCGACTCCAGGACCTTGTAATAAGTACATTATTAGATTAAGGTGTACTTGGAGTGAACAGCTGCAGTGCGACCCTAGGAAGACGGTAACTGGTTGAATTCTACCGTTAAAGAAGAGAATAGCCGAAGACAGTCCTCGGCTCTTAGCCAGGCATCGGCAAAAGTTTTAAATACCCTCTCCAGGGATTCGGAACATAATCTCTTAGAACAACTGAACTTTCGCTATGAGCTTCGTGGATACCAGAAAGAGATTCTGGATCTGGTGGCAAACAAAATCGAGAACGGCCGCAGAGAAGTTCATATAGTTGCGCCACCCGGAGCGGGTAAGACCATCATCGGTCTCCAGATCCTCAGCCACCTTAAAGAGCCGGGTTTAATTCTCAGCCCAAACACAACTATTCAAGCCCAGTGGTCCCAAAAATTATCGCTGTTCATCCCGGAAGGCAAGAACATCGACATGAAAGAGCTGATCGGCACCCACGAAGACAAGCCTTTGAAGCCGATTACTGTGCTCACTTATCAAGTTCTTTCCACTCCAGGTAATGAACAGGAGTACCTGGAGGATCTGGCCCGCAGAGAATGGGTAAAAGAGCTGCGAGCAAATCGTGCCTTGACCATCGGAGAAGCAGAAATTCGAATCCTCGAATTGCTCCAGAACAATCAGGCCGCATACAAGAAAGAGATTTCAAGGCATGTTACACGTCTGAGAAAACGCCTGGCCGACGTGCTTGACATTAACGAAGTCTTGCACAAAAACGCCATCGAATTAATCCAGAGCCTCCGACGCCAGGGCGTCAAAACAGTAATCTTCGACGAGTGCCACCATCTTACAGATTACTGGGCCGCAATTATGCACCATGTGGTCAAAATGCTTGACGACCCATGTGTTGTGGCATTGACAGGAACACCACCGGAAGGCAAATCGGCCAGACAGTCCCACCGATACTCAACTCTTGTGGGAGCGATAGACTACCAGGTGCCCACCCCAGCCCTGGTCAAAGAACAAGGACTGGCACCGTTTCAAGATCTGGTCTATTTCACTAACCCCACCAGGAAAGAATACGCTTTTCTTTCCACCCAGCATGAAGGGTTCCATGAGCTAAGTAAGGACCTGATCGGTAACTCTCCTGACGAAGACGATGAAGAGTATAAAATCGTCAATCTTGCCGATTCCGACCCGGAAGTAGGCGTACCTGACAAACACGGACAGAGACATATTCTCGATCCCATGTTGGGAGATTATGCCACGGCGGAGGATCTGGGTCTGGCTTCCAGATATCAAGTCAGAGACAGCGCCGACAACGTCTCTGTACTGCTCAGTTGGGCGTTTAATTTGATGCTGGACAATGCCAGAAAAGAAGAAGGTTGGGAACAGTTTCATAAAACCAATCGAAAGTTGGCCGATGCAATTTGCCGAGCCATGTGGCACTACAAGTTACCGGTACCGAAAGCGGTGAGTTGCGCCAATGTTGTCGTAAAGCATCCGGATATCGACGACTGGATGGTAATTCTGGAAGAGTTTGCTTCTACCATTTTGAAGACCAGCAAGGACAAGGAGAACCACGCCCTCTACAAAAGAATTAGATCCGTGGCCCGGGAGCTTGGTTATGGAATCACCGAATCCGGACTAAGAAAACAAGCTTCACCGGTAGACAGAGTCCTTGCTTTCAGCGACAGCAAAGGTAAAGCTGTTTCCGAGATACTTGCCGTTGAATTCAGAAGCCTGCAGAACAATCTTCGGGCCATCGTGGTTACTGATTTTGAAAAGATGTCCACAACCGGAAGAAAGTCTATCGAAGGGATTCTAGCCGAAGATGCCGGCGGCGCCATTGCCGTCTTCCGATCTTTGCTCGCCAGTCCTCTTTCTGCGTATTTGAATCCGTGCCTGGTTAGCGGCAGTTCCCTTTTGACGGACAAACGCATTACTGATCGTTTTGTCAAAGCAGCCACTCGCTGGCTGCGTTCCCGGGGACATTTACTGAATCTCGAAGTAGAGAGATTGGAAACCGAGAACTTCGACAGAATAACAAGCACAAGCTCAGAATGGGAGCCGAGACTCTATGTCCGTTTCTCCACAGAAATTTTTGAGACCGGTCTCTCCAAGTGCCTGGTCGGTACCCGCGGGTTGTTTGGTGAAGGATGGGACAGTCAGGCTCTGAACACCCTGATAGATCTTACAAGCGCCACCGCACCGGTGACGGTGAAACAGCTTCGAGGAAGAAGCATACGAATTAAGACGGATGACCCACTGGGGCAGAACAAGGTCGCAAACAACTGGGATGTGGTTTGCATAGCTCCGGATCTCGAAAAAGGGTTGAACGATTACAACAGATTCAAGAAAAAACATGATCAGTTTTTCGGTATCGCCGATGATGGACAGATTGAAAAAGGAACCGGACATGTCCATCCTGATCTATCCGACTTCACCAGCCAGGAAGTATTCGCGAACGCCAGAAAAATGAATGAGGCCATGGCCGAAAGAGCTATGGACAGGGAGAAAATATTTGATCTCTGGAGAGTCGGCCAGGCATATAGGAACAAGATAACAAACTGTATCGAAATCTCCCCCCTGGATAATTTCGACCTGGTTCCTCCTTATTTGAAATTCGATCTTTCCCAAAAAGAGCACTCGAAGTCGATGAAAGAGAACTTAAGAGCGATTGTTTTTGAGACTCTTATCGCGGCAATATTTGTAGGGCTTGCCATGTCCATGGCGACCCAGAATATTTGGACTGGAATCATCTCATCGCTCCCAATCCTCTGGCTGACAAGAAAACGGCACCAGCTCCTTATGGATACATATGAGTGCGGTGTTACTCATAATGGAGATAGAACCGCCTATCTGGAAGCGATCTCCAAATGTTTGTTGTCCGCGCTGAAAAGCACAAGACAGGTAAGTCCCAGCGTATCGCCCAGACATATTCGTATCACCCGTCGCACCAACGGCAATATCAGAATCCTCTTGACCCACTGCGACATAAAAGATAGCCAAATCTTTCTTACGGCGCTCAAGGAACTTCTGGGCTCAGTTTCGAATCAGAACCTCATGGTGGCTCGTTATGGTTACTTAATTCCTGATGACGAGCGCTTCGAAGAGCTGATGCGCAAATTTTTCAAATCCTACCTCTCCGGTAAGACGAAGCTAAAGCTGAGGGGCTATCAC
>JAUIJG010000250.1 GCA_030431355.1 bacterium | reverse complement strand
CCGAACTGAGGTGTGTCGACAACCACCCGACTCAATTCCCGGGCGGCGGCCAGGGCGGCTGCTTCTATGGCGCTGTTCTGCTCAGACTTAGAGCCGTACAGTCTTAAAAGAGTCAGCGCAAAAATTGCCATGGCCAGAATGACAAAAACAAATGCCGTCACAAGGATCAGCATATTTCCACACCGTCTACCGGCGGTTCGTAAATTTGGCTTCGATTGCATATAGAGTTTCAAAAACCGCAAACAGTTGCTGTGGGGCCTACGGTCTACTATATATTTTGCCTCTCAAGAGCAAAATTATAACGCCCGATTCTCTGGACTCGACCATCAGGGACTTTCCGGGCTTGTGGAAGTATTCAACTCTTTTACCGATCCGGAGCTCTGTATCTTTATAATCTTGCCTTTTTGAGTCGGCTTTGGTCCGTATATATTGGCACTGCTTTCCGCCGCCTCCTTGCTCTCTTCGACCGCGGGCTCTTTCGTCTCCACTGTGATCTTCTTCTTCATCTCAGTCTCCGGGGACTTTGTCGAGGCTGGATTATTCTTGCTGAATTGCTCCATGGAGATGACACAGAGGGCAGCAAATGCCAGGGCCCCGACCAGAAGAACCACTACCTTTAGCCCGGCAATCAGCCGATGAACCGGAAAAGGGGCTCTCTGGCTTTTGATATAGGATTCCACTTGATCCGTTCTGAACTTATCCACCAGGGAGTTCAGCTCCGAAGCTTCTAATTCTTCAGTATTTCGGGATAAAGACTTCGTCTCCTCTTCCGCCCGCCGCTTTCTTCTTCGAACCTTTCGAAAAGGAGAAGCACTCTCTCGACCACAATTAATCCACCAGAGACCCAGAGCATCCTTCAATTCCGCCGCGGACTGTTGTCTTTTGTCAGGTTCACTTTCAAGGGCTCGCAGCAGTATGGAATCAAGCTCTCTAGAATTTGGCAGGTCCGGCGCCAGGGCGGATATTGGCCGGGGATTGATATCCGGATCGAGGTGACATTCGACAAAACCGATATCGGTTTCGGCTTCATAGGGTAGCGCGCCGCTCAAGAGTTGGTATGCCACCACCGCGTAAGAATATAGATCCGAGCGACCATCCGGCTCTCTCCCGGAGCAGTGTTCAGGACTCATATACTCCGGAGTGCCAAGCAAAACCCCGGTACTGGTCAGCTTTTGCAAATCATCCTGAATCTTAGCCAGACCAAAATCAAGGACCTTAACTCTCCAGGCGCCGGCCTGCCTGGTGAGCATGATGTTATCCGGCTTAAGATCCCGATGGATTACCTTCATATCGTGGGCATACTCCAGAGCATCAAGAAGTTGTCCCAGAATGGAACAGCGCTCCTCCAGACTAATTTTCTGGTCTGAGTCAGCGTTCATAAAACGCTGTAGAGTAATGCCGTCTAAAAGCTCCATAACAAAAAATGCCTGCCCGCTTTCAGTCATGAAGTGATCAACGGCTTTCACTATATTAGGATGGTTCAAATCACTGTGGATGCGAATCTCACGAAGAAACCGATCGACTACTCCGAGACTGGAGAGTTTAAGAGTTTTGGCAGCCACCGGCTCACCGCTCTCCAGATTCCTTGCTCGATAAACGACGGACATTCCCCCCTGGCCAAGAATCTCATCTAGACGGTAACGACCATTGAGAATCTGACCGGTGGGAGTCTGATGGAGGGCGATGTTTTCAAGCTGAAAACTTTTGAAGCCTTCTTCCTCATCGTAGGAGACAAGCGCGGGCAACTGCCAGATCTCGGCCAGTCTACCCTCATCCGCATCATTTGTAGTATCACCTTCACTCGGCGCATCGATGCTTTTGTCGTCCGGAGCCCCAGCAAGAGCCAATCGATACCAGGTCTCCAGAGCTTTGGAGAACAGATCCACGGACTGATAGCGTTTCTCTCTATCGGCTCTCATCGCCGCCATAATTGTCTTGTCCAGGCGTACAGGTAAAGGAATCGGCTCAGACAAATCCAGTTCCGGTGAATACAAAGGCACAGGACGAATCGCCTCATTGCAGTGGCATTGCATGATCTCATTGAGGGTTGATGCCTTATATGGTGGCTGCCCCGTCACTATCTCGTATACGATCATGCCGAAAGAATAGATATCGGAGCGATTGTCCAGAACCTCTCCCATACATTGCTCCGGGCTCATGTAATAAGGAGATCCGACTATCACTCCGGTCTTGGTAATTCTCTGCATCAATTCGTGGGCTTTAGCCAAACCGAAGTCGACCACTTTGACTTCCACCGCTTCATCTCGAACAAGAAGGACTATATTGGCAGGCTTCAAATCTCGGTGAATAATTCCTGCGCCGTGAGCATAGGCTATAGCCGCGCAAGCCCGGGAGATGATGAAGGCGCTATCTTCGGCGGAGAGCCCACCGCCTTTAGTATCGAGCAACTCAGCGAGGCTGACGCCGGGCAAATACTCCATTACAAAACATGACTCGCCATCGAGATCAAAACAATCCAGAGCCTGGACAATATTTGGATGCTTGAGGCGGCTGTGAATCCTTACCTCCTGGGAGAATCGACGGTGCACGTCCTCATCTTCGGCATGGAGGATTTTTATGGCGACAGGGCGTTCAAGAATGATATAAACTGCCTTGTACACGCTGGCGGTGGCACCGGTTCCCAACAGTTCCAGCACTCTATACTTACCTGCCAACTACCTGCCAACCAACTCATCTACATGGCCGGAGCTATGGCCGGAGATATTGGCCTGGGCTCTGAATATGAGACTCTTGA
The DNA here is from genome assembly GCA_030431355.1 of bacterium. The sequence goes on along the minus strand of JAUIJG010000250.1, from coordinate 5,074 downwards.
GTGACTCGGTCATTTTTATTCGAAGCTACTTTATCCACTCTTCTTTGAATTCTCGGTACTCTATGCGAAATCCCCCTGCCCTGGACTTCTCATTGTTTCGGGTGCGAGCTTTACCCTGGTATATATCTCTCAGACTGGATGAGTTGAAGGGAGGCAGACGATTTGCTCGACCTCGATGATCGTTAGTCTGCCTGGATGGCGAACCCTCTTTTGAATGTCCGTTGCCTTGAGCAGCTATTCTACCGGTTGAATTTTTTCCTGATTTAAAAAAGGGACCTACCTGGTCTATAGCATCATCCGGCTCCTGGGGCTGTCCAGGATGAAGGGCAGCATAGATTGCTCTTGAAGAGTTCCTCCAGCCTGTCTCGAAAGGTTCAGGATTATTAGTATAGGCAAGATAGACTCCACCAACCAGGACAAGCCAGACTAGAGCAATCAAAGAGACCTTACCGGCGGTGACAGTGGGAGACTTTCTCGGTCCGCTTGAGGCCAGGTCGGTCAGCTTGATGACCATGGACTCTTCCTGGGCTGTCTGCCTTTTTCTGAGATCCGTCAGATGTTTTACGGCGCTGGACAGATCGCGGGTAGTGGGCGTTTCGATAGACTCCTTAGCGCTTACCGAATCTGACAATACACCACCAGCCCGGGGTAAAGCTTCACTTTTCGCTGTGGATTTTACCGCTTCCAGCCAATCTAAAAGACCATCTTCGAATTCACCTACACTCTGGACTCTGGCGTTACGATCGAAGCTGGTGGCATCTTCCAGGAGCCACAAAAACTCATCCTGACAGGAGAGCTCCCCGCGAACAGAGGAAATACTTTCCAGTTCAGAGACAAGCTGATTGTCCTTACAAGTCGGATAGATACCGGATACGACATAGTAGGTCAGAAGACCCAGACGAAATATATCTTCCAGTTTGCGACTCTCCTCGGAAGAAGAGCTGAGCTTACCCCGGGGCGAGAAATCGTCAACCTGGACAACTATCTGTTCTCCCTCACCGCTTCTCAAAAGAACTTTGTCGGGTGTGAGGTCACCATGAACGACACCATTGTCGTGGGCATGCTGCAATGCCTTACAAACCTGGGAGATTAACGAGACAGCTTGCTCCTCCGATTCCACCGGTCCAGAAGAAGAAACGATCTCATTGAGACGCACCGTATTCCTGTAGTCCCTGACAATAAATGGCAACCGTTCCGAATTAGAATCACCATCGCCTATTTCATCCGACGGCTCCATTGTCTCCATACTAGAATAAAGAAAAATTCCGTCCTGAACCAGGGAGCTGGATCTATAGAACTCAAGAAAATGACCGAATGAAGCTCCCGAATCAAGAGATGAAGGGAAAACCAGAACGACGTTTCCCTTAACTGCTTGATCGATGGCAATGTAGTATGTCTGAAATTTATCCTCTAATATTTTTCGTTTCAGTCGATAACGACCCAGAATAATATCCCCAGCCTGGGGCATGGCTGTCTCCGATTGCTTCGATGTTTTAGCGGAGTTATCCGACACGCTCCGGTCTTTCTCCTGAGGTCCTGATGAAAGATTATATACCCTGTATAAGTTCATGTCCGACTCCCATAGCAGTTCCTCCGGAGTAAGGACAATTGAGTCGGGAACAAGCTTTAGGGAGACTTCAAGCGATATCTGAAATCATCCCCAAAAATGGTCTATTATTAGTATATTGGTGTTATTGAACGGACAAATCGATAGTGAGTATAAATCTGATCTGGCGAATAGATTCAGCCATTATTCTTGCCAGTGACAGCCTGACCACAGTCAGACAGAACAATAGAACATTTGCCCGCAAGACCCAGAGAGTTTTCAAACTCTACTGTCATATTCCACTCGCTGCCGTATGTTCAGGCTCTTCAATCATCGGAGAGCTACCGGTCGCCCAACTTCTGAGCCAGAATTATGAACAGGAGAGAGAGTCTATAGAAGGCTACGCCGACCTTATCCACGAGGAGATAAGAGAAGCAATCAAGCACGACCACTCTTCCATAGAAACGACAAATTTTGCCATCCACCTGGCTGGTTTTTGTCCGACGATGAACCAGTTCCAGCACTTCCTGATCTGTACAGAAAGAAACTCGCTTAAACCTCCTAGAAAGCTTGAGCGAGAGATTTTTGTCGGCGGAGACGTGGGAGCCGGGGAGATTGAAATTTTAAAAGAAGCTGGATTAGGCTCGGTGCAAAGCGCCAACATAGAACAAAACATGGAAGCCAGTGTGGACATCGTAAGGTCCGCCATGAATCGAATTCTTAGCGAAGATAGCAACAAGGTGCTGGAGCCGGCTCAGATACTGGTCATCAAGAAAGACAGAGCAACCTGGGTGAATGGTCCGGCCATAGGAAACATAGCCGACTTAGTGTGACGCTGATCAGATTAGATTAGATCAGATTAGATTCACATCAGATGCTGCTTTCGGGAGGCAGCGAGACTGTTCTCAACTTCATCTATCCACTTTGCCACCTTGATGGCACTTTTAGTATCACCATCTTTTATGAACAGCTCCCGCGAATGGCGCAAATCTATGAGAGCGCGTCGATACTTCTCACCACGAATAGCCGACCACTTCTTAGATCCGTAATAATATAGGTCACATACGGCACGTTTATAAATAGCTTCCGGATTGGCAGGGTCATAGAAAAGAACGGCGCTGAAAGCATCCCTTGCCTCACTCCATTGTTGGCTCAAATAGTATACGCGAGCCTCATCCATCTGGGAGGCGGAGACAACACTCAAGAACACTTGGTTCCTACCGGATACGATACCAGAATGCTCTGCCCGCGCCTCAGATTCACCAAATCTAGCCTTAATATTGACCGCCTCATCACCCGGTTTATAAGGTATTGAACTTAAAATCGCATTGACCGCAGCCTGGTCGGCGGAGAATAAACCACTCGATCTTTTGACTGAAAGATCTCCTAAAAAACCACTTCGCAGAATCTGGAATGTGATCTCCGCAGGCTTCTGTTCTCTATCAGATATTACCGGATACCAGTTCGCTTCTATAAGCTCCTTCAGATCGCCGAGATACCGAGAACTTACACCTGCCCAAGCTGGACTGCCGGATAAAATCAGAGCAGCAAGAGCAAAATAGAATATTGAATGTTTCAATGGGATCAAGGAGCAGTAATCCTTTCTATTCTATGTAAACACCTGAGAGTCATTCATAGCACGATATTTAACAATACGAGCCAGAAGAAAGTTTTAGGCGGATGAGCATCCGGTGGACGCTCTACCATTGCCAGCGCTTCCTGCCAGTGACCGGATAAAGAACCCATTGACGTCCCTTCAAAGACCATGCTATTGATCGACAGCGCAACCATGAATAAGCTAAATATACTACTGACATTGTCACTGAGCATCTTTCTCGTCCTCGGAGCGGCGCCCCAAACCGGCGCCGAGCCCCTTAAGGCGCATATAGAACATTCCACCAAAGTAGAACCTGTAGCTCCTCAGCTAAGAGCGGGTAGCCAATTCAATCAAGATAATCTGCCCCGAAAATACAGCCGCTCAAAATGGTTCGCCATTCCAAGATGGATGGCTGGTGAATGGCGGCGAAAAGAGGTCCATGCCCAGAAAAACGGAAGACTGCTCCACACTCAGAAAGATGTCCGGCAACATCGCTACGGATTTCAAACAGACAGCGAAGGCAAAGTCTGGCACTGGGTTCGCACCCCCCATCCCACCATCACGGAACAAGTAGACACAATCTCCTATTTCTTAATCAGGAATGAAGAACTGGTGGCATCGGAGCGAGATAAGGTCTCGGTGAAGATTACCTGGACAACCTGGGTGATAAACAAAAGAACAAGAATCATAGAAAAGGTAATCCAGGGGATTCAGGTCGATACCTATAGACCCCAGGGGGAGGGCGTACTCATGGCCGAATCCCACGTGGCCAACTACAACCAGGACGGGAAGCTTCTGATTCGCCAGGACTGGTGCTGGAAAGATGACCTTATGGTCTATTACGAGCCGGTGGATCAATTCGAAGGGGTAAACGTGAAATTACTTTTTAACGACTACCTGAAAAGCCACAATTTAGCGAGACTGCTGCCCCGGTGAGACCACATCTTGTCAACTAATCGGAAGAGTTCAAAGAGTTCATAGTAAACTAAAGTTCTTCCCTCTATTCTCCAAGGAGTGACGGATGTCCCAGACCATTGCTCTGGTTTTCGATTTTGACGACACCCTATTACCCGATTCCACCAGCGAGCTTCTCGAAGCCCACGGAATCGACGCCATGGAATTCTGGCGCAATGAAGCCAAAGCGCTCTTAGATAAAGGCTATGACCCCACCCATGCCTATCTCAATTTAATCATCGACCGGGTCGGCAAAAACCGCCCCCTGGGCCTGCTCGATAATGAGGTCTTAAATCAATTCGGCTCCACCCTCGACAACACTTTCTATCCGGGAGTGAGATCACTCTTCAAGGACCTGAGAAAGCTGGTCTCGGATGTTTCGGAAAACCTCAACATTGAGTTCTATATTATCTCGGGCGGACTTCAGGCGGTAATGGACGGAAGCAAGTTCATACGCAACAATTTCACCGCCACCTACGGTTGCCAATTCGGAGAGTGCGATAAGACCGGTCTGATCAAGAACATAAAAAGAGCGATCACCTTCACCGAAAAGACCCGTTATCTCTTCGAGATAAACAAAGGCATCAGCCCCGACGACACAGACAAAAATCAGTATGTGGTCAATCGAGATATCAACAAAACAGATCGCAGGATTCCGTTCAAAAACATGATCTACCTTGGCGACGGGCACACGGATGTCCCCTGCTTCTCACTCATTAAACAGAATGGCGGTATCGCATTCGGTATCTTCAGACCAGGAGAAGAGGCCTCAGCCAGAAAGGCTTTCCTCGACTTTTTAAGAACCGATAGAGTCTTGAGCACCCATGCCCCACGTTACACTCAAAAAGCCGAGTTAGGAGCGCTCTTAAGAATCGCCGTGGAGAATATCGCCAACCGCATTCTCGTGGACAGCAAACAGGCCGAAGCAGAGTTTTACTGAAATGAATTACAAAGAAGCGGTTGCCTGGCTGGAGAGC
>JAUIJG010000249.1 GCA_030431355.1 bacterium | reverse complement strand
CATCGATTCAAAGCTAATCTATTCTACATCTATTTGAAAGGGAACGGCAGGTAGATTTCCACCTCCCAACAAATTACCTTTGGGATTGTCAGCCCATCCGTAGAAGACTTTCCGGGGTTTCTTAACTCTATCGCTCCAGACAGTAACCTTATCTCCGTCCAGTTCAGCCCTGGCCCAGAATAACTTTTCATCCGGCCCGGCGATGGCAAATCCCTCCAGAGAATCCCCATTCACTTTCAAGTTCTTCATGGTATTTCTAAAATGAAGGACAACTTTGTTACCTTCCAGTTCATGGGTAAAGAGGCTGGGAGACTTGTACGCGTATGGTTTGTTGTACTGGGTGGCAAGAGCGATCTCCGCCAGGCGGTTGCCTATTTTGCGCTTATCGGAAGCATGCCAATCCGGCTTCTTCACTGGGCAACAATCGAGCGTAACCGCCATGTAGACAAAAGGTAGGACCCCTACTTTAGCCTGGGCGAATCTCAACTCCGCCACCGGGCTTGTTATAGCCGGAATCACCTGCTTTGCTCCGTAGGGAGCTAACTGAACATATATGAACGGCAGCTTCGGCTGCTCGAATCTTGTCCGCCAGTCCTGAATAAGCTTTGTCAAATAATGACTATAATCACTGAATTCGTAGACATTTGCCTCCCCCTGATACCAGAGCACCCCTCTCAAGGAGTAAGGCACCAGAGGCGCAATCATGGTGTTGTACAGGGTGGTGGGAGATAAAAACAGCTGGCGAGCCGGATCATCTTCAATCTTTTTACCCTTACTCTCCTCAGCATTCAAGGAAAGATTGCGAACCGGCATGCCCTTTTTCTTCAAACCGCTGGTGATACCATCAATCTTACGAATCAAACCTCTGCCATCCGGATAGGAATTCAAACCATCGCGAGAGAGCCAGGGCTGTATAGGCGATCCACCAACAGCAGCCACTATAACTCCTACCGGCATATCAGTCTCGGCGTTGATCTTAGTGGCGAAAGCAGTGGCCACCGCCGAGCAACCAACGGCAGTATCATTATTAAAAATCTTCCAGTTGGCATCCACCCGAAATTCCTCTTTGGATGATACCTTCGGCGGTAGCTGCAGAAATCGCATTTTCTCGTTAAATTGTTGCGTGGCCACAACCTCGGAAAGATGAGAGTCACGATTGCTGAGGACCATGTTGGATTGACCGGAACAAAGCCAGACCTCTCCCACAAGAATATCCTTGACCAATACCTTTTCCGAACCCACAACGCTCAACTCATATGGACCTCCGACAGGTAGAGGTTTTAAGGTGGCGTTAAAGTTACCGTTTTCATCGGCAAAAGCTACGCACTTATTCGGTCCGATTTTAACTCCCAGCACCTCTTTAGGATCTGCTTTTCCAAAGACTCTAATGGGAGCATCCCGCTGGATGACCATATGATCGCTGAACAAGCCGGAAAGCTTGATTTTAGCCTGGCAGGATGTTTGACAAAAGAAAAAACAGAAAAGCGAAAATATAGTCAGGGTAACTATCCTTCCCAGAGGACATATATCGGGCAAACTCAAAAAACGGTTCCTGACTATCAACGATACTGAAACACCCAAAAGACCTGACAGACCTGACATACCTTTTATTCCTGAAATTTCCAAATTGCTTTCCTAAATACCTGAAGACCGCACTCTAGCGCACTCTATTGATTACAGCACAGGGACTGTCCCTTTGCCGACTCCTTTGAATTTTCCTACATTCCTGCAAATTACGCCCATTCTTCGGGATTTCTTCGACATTGAATTAACGAAAGCGGCTCCTTAATTCAACTTGACATCATCTGGACTTATGATATTCTTAGGGTACTTGAAAACTCTTTAGTAGAAATTATGACCTTACTTGCCTGTATCCACGTCCGTGTGGGTATATAGAAGAAAGACCCCGGCCCCGTTAATGGTGAAAGCATGAGCGTTTCTAAAATCACTTTACTAGCTGTCCTGGCAACCCTTACCACAGCCCTGCCGGCTTCGGCCCAGGGATATCACTATGGTTACGGCTCAAGCCGCGTAGTAAATCAGAACAGCATCGGTCTTAACAACCATGACTCATCCTACATCAGTCCGGGCTGTATATCAGATTCAGCTAAAGGAGTTCAGCGGAGCGGCTTCAGGCCCAACCCACTTCTTCCCCAGGTCAACCTGGGACGCACAGTCAAGACAGCCGGTGACAATATGTACCAGGGCGGCGCTCCATACCTGGAGACCAACAGTCTCTACGCCCCGAAACCCCAGGTGACCAGAAGAAGAGTTTCCCAGCAGCAAAGAAGACCAAAAGGTCAAGTTTACTACCCGGGCCAAAATGCCCAGGGGGGAGGCTCGTACAAGTACTCTTCCGGTGGTGCCATGACCTACGGGGAGAGTGAAAACTACCAGAATTCATATTCAAACAACAGCGGTACTTACAACTACAACCGCTGACTCGTAGACTCTGCAACTGGTGGAACTAAACCCATAGAAAGCTTTCCGCGATATGCGCGATAGAAAGCCTAAGAATTGTGCTATTGTCATTGCTCTATATCATCCTAGATGCAAAGTATTCGGAGCGTGAATATGGCTAAAATCGTAGTGCTTGGCGGAGCCGGCGCCATGGGACAAATAACCGTGCAAGACCTGGCATCCACGGCAAAAGACACGGATATAGTTATCGCAGATATCGATCTGGATAAAGCGAACAAAATCCTCGAGGGGCTAGACAACCCCAGGGTGACTGCCCTGAAAGCGGATATCAAAAGCCGCCAGAGCCTGGTATCCGTTCTAAAAGGCAGTGATGTGGTCGTTAACGCTACCCCATACTACTTCAACAGAGACGTGATGAAAGCCGCCCTGGAGGCTGGAGTAGACTACATCGACCTGGGAGGTCTCTATCACGAAACCCTGAAGCAGCTGGAGCTTCATGATGAGTTTGCAAAAGCCGGACGGTTAGCGATTCTTGGAATGGGATCAACCCCGGGCACCACCAATGTGATGGCGGCAGCAGGAGCCAAAGATCTCGACACAGTCAGCGACATAATCATCTATTGCGCAGGCGAAGAGCTGAAGAAACCGGAGGACAATCATCCATTTTTCCCGCCCTACATGCTTGACACGATATTGGATGAATACACCATGGACGCCATCGTGTTCAAGGACGGAAAAATAGGCACCACTGCGCCTATTGCGGTGGATGAAACAGTAGATTTCGGTCAACCGGTAGGCGTTCAGTCGGTGATACACACCGTTCATTCGGAGCTGGCCACCATACCCAACACGTACCAGAGCAAGGGGATCAAAAATGTCGCCTTCAAACTGGCTCTAGGACAGGAATTCCACGACAAAGTAAAATTCCTGGTGGAGCTAGGATTTGGCGGCAAAGAGCCCGTCAAAACCAGCGAAGGCATCTTCCATCCGCGGAAGATTCTGCAGGCCATGATCGATCAATTTCCAAAACCCGAAGGGGCTTCAGAAGATTGCGAGATACTCAGGGTTGTGGTTAGCGGCACAAAAGAAGGGAAGGCCAAGACAGTGGTCCTGGAGACCCTGGCTCAGTCGGATCCCGGTGGTGGCACGGGCGGTGCGGACATGAACACCGGCGTTCCCCCGTCCATCGTTGCCCAGATGGTCACCAATAAGATGACAGCTGACTACAAAGGAGTCCTACCACCGGAAATCTGTGTGGAGCCGCAACATCTATTCAAAGAGCTGGGCAAGAGAAAAATCATGGTAAGCACGGTTTCGGAAGGAACCAAAGTTCACGCTTAGTCCTATTAAGTTCTTATTTTAGATTACCCGGTATTTCTCAAGTTGCTGAGCAGTTGAACGGCTCAGCAACTTGCTACTAGCGGTCAAATACTAGCTGACAGCGGCACCTCTGAGTTCGCTGATTGTCGCTTTCAAAGATTCGCTGTCATTGATGTTAAATACTTTCACCGACTCATCGATTTTCTTGACCAGGCCGGTTAACACATTACCGGGTCCGATCTCCACGAAAGTACCGGCACCCTGCTCAATCATGTACTCCACCGACTCGTACCAGCGGACAGGAGAACGCATCTGCTTATTCAACTTATCTTTGATGGCGTCGGTCTCCCTTGAGCCTCTCGCATCGAAATTCTGAACAACATCACACTCCGGTATCACAAGATTGCACTCGGACAACACGCCAGAGAACTCTTCAGCTGCTTCGGTCATAAGAGGAGAGTGAAACGCTCCGCCCACCGGCAAGGGAATCGCCTTACCGCCTTCACCTTTAACTTTGACAGTGGCTGCTTTCACCGCGGCCGGGCTTCCGGAGATAACAAGTTGCTGTCTTGTGTTGAAGTTAGCCAGAACCACCGTGCATTCTTCTTCTGGCTTGCCTTCCTTCCTGAACTCCTCAGAGACGGAAGCGACAATTTTCTCCAGCACATCCGGAGCTGTTTTCAGAACTGCAGCCATCGCTCCTTCCGGGCAACTCTCCATCAAAGAGGCACGCTTCTCGACAAGTTTGACCGCATCCTCCATTCCCAGACTACCGGCGGCGCACAGGGCGGTTATCTCCCCGAGGCTATGACCGGCGACAAAATCAGGGGAAGGACCTTCCAGTTTACGATAGCAGGACCAGGCAGCCAGGGATGCCGCCATGATAGTTGGTTGAGTGTTGACTGTACGCTTAAGCTCCGCCGCCGGACCATCAAAACACAATGTAGAAAGAGAGCGACCGGCAAATTTGTCGATGGCCTCGAAAGTCTCTTTGGCTTCGGCGAAATTATCGTACAAATCCTTTCCCATGCCCACACTCTGTGAGCCCTGGCCGGGAAACAAACATACTAGTTTTGAATTTGAATTCGCCATCTTCTTCTACCTCACAATATGCGGCTCTAACCTAAAACACTATCATTCAGCTCTGTGTCTTCTCGGACTTTCTCTTATCTCGCACAGTCCACTTCACAATCGCGGAAGCCCAGGTCAATCCGGCGCCGAAACCTACCAGACAAAGAGTGGAAGGCACCTTTATCTGCTCGCGATGAAGGGCTTGCCAGAGAGCCAGGGGAATTGACGCGGCGGACGTGTTCCCCATCTCCGCCACATTGGTCACCAGCTGCTCCGGCGCCATTCCAAGCCTCTCTGCTGCGGACTTGATGATTCTTATATTGGCCTGGTGCGGAACAAGAAAGTCGATCTCATCCACCGAAATTCCTGCGCTCTCGGAGGCTGTTCTAACCGCTTCCGGTATCGCCTGAACAGCAAAATTGTAGATAGCCTTACCGTTCATTTGAAGAAATCTATCCACTGCCGGCGGCGGATTTGTTCCGGTGTGGGGGTAGGCTGTCCCCGTATTTGGTATCGACAAGAGGTGTGAACCAGTTCCGTCCGCTCTCAAATAGGTGGACAATATACCGTTAGCGTCCGGGTCTTCCTCTGCTTCCAATACGAATGCCCCGGCTCCATCTCCGAAAAGAATGCAAGTATTGCGATCCTCCCAGTTCAAAAATCGAGAATGAATATCGGCACCGATAACAAGAACACGCTTGAATGTTCCGGAGCCGATAAACTGATGGGCCACGGCGAGCGCATATACGATGCCTGTACATGCGGCTTCCAGATCAAAGGCAGCGGCGCGAGTGGCACCTATGGCTCCTTGAACTTTGCAAGCAGTTGATGGATACAAATCATCCGGAGTTGAGGTAGCAACGATGATCAAATCGATGGTATCGGCGGCGATGTCGGCAAATGCAAGGGCATCCTTAGCCGCCTCGATTGCCAGTCCTGAAGTGGTCTCGGTATCCAGGGCTATTCGCCTTTCGCGAATACCGGTTCTAGTCGCTATCCACTCATCCGATGTATCAACGAGCCTTGTTAGATCGTTGTTAGTGACGACTGAAGCCGGCAGTCCGGCTCCGACTCCGACAATCTTGGCTCCGACCGGAAATTTCACTTAACACTACCTGCAGTGCTCAAGCTCAAAGTGGTTTCGATACGGCTGACTATATTTGCCAGGACCATATCTTTGGCTACTCGAATAGCGTTTTTGACAGCGGTATGCCTGGAGCCACCATGGGCTATCACACAAACCCCTTTCACTCCAACAAGAAGTGCGCCTCCGGCGACATTGGGATCTACCCGAGCTTTCATACCTTTGATGGCCGACTCGGCAAGCACTCCGGCAATCTTGCCCCGGACAGAACTCATCAATTCCTGGCGAAGCATGAAGCCTACCATTCGCGCGATGCCTTCTGCGGTTTTCAAAGATACATTGCCGGTGAATCCGTCGGTGACAACAACGTCGACTTTGCCCATGGGATAATCGCGACCTTCCACAAAACCGATGAAATTGATCAGATCGGTCTGGGAGAACATCTTATAAACTTCTTTAACCAGCTCGTTACCCTTGGTGTTTTCGGTTCCTATATTAAGGACTCCGACTTTGGGGTTCTCGATGTTATGAAGACCTTTGGCAAGAATCGAGCCCATCAAACCGAACTGGAACAGCTGATTGGCCGTGCAATCCACATTGGCTCCCACGTCCAGCATAATACAGCGCTGGGGATGAATGGTTGGCATGGTACAAGCAATGGCAGCCCGGTCTACATTGGCGATACGGCCCAGACCAAGTTGGGCGGCACCTGCGGCTGCGCCTGTGGACCCGGCAGCAACCAGGGCGTCGGCGGCACCTTCAGAAACTTGTCTTGTGGCCACGACAATCGATGCATTTCTTTTTTTGAGAAGCGCCCGACTGGGCTTCTCGTCCATGGCCACCACTTCGCTAGCGTGGATGATACTGATGTTCAGAGACTCCGGGTCTCTGCCGTCCATCAATTTGCGTACAGCAGGCCGCCGAAATTCAGCCAGCACGGCTTCTTCCGGACCGACTAACTGTATGGCTACGCCATACTCCATTGCTGCGAGAACAGCACCATGGACGACCTCTCTAGGGGCGTAATCTCCCCCCATGGCGTCTATGGCAATTCGAATCATGAGCGCTCTAAGCTCCGCATTCTAAAACTAACCCAAACCCCAAGAAAACGAAGAATCTAAAAAATAGAATCTTTCTTGAAAGCTGGACGCCCTCTGTAGTATTCGCACTCGGTGCAAATTCTATGGGGCTGAGCGGTGGCGCCGCAATTCGGGCACTTTGTAATTGTCGTTTGACCAGCTTTCCAGTTAGCTCTTCTCTGGTGCTGCTTCTGATGCGATGTTTTCTTCTTCGGGACAGCCATTGTCCTAGGTCCTCCAAACATGTCGGACTGTTTATTATCTACGAATTCTCTCCAGATTCCTGCTTATGCAACAGAGTCTTTAAGTTATTCCATCTAGGATCTATTTCAGGTGAGCCGGTAGCGACACTGGGGCGATCCTCCAAATCCTCTTCCTGGTAAGGGTTTTGGAAGTCTGGACGCCCAGGACATTCCTCTCCGCAACGACAAAAAACTGGTGAAGCCAACGTTACAGCTTGATACACAACGTCATCGATGTCAAGATGCCCGTCCTCCGGCAACTGCTCGAAAAAGTCGTCTCTTTGAAGCTCCCTTTCCCTGGGAGCATTTTCCCCATGGGGATCATCGCTATAGGCAAATTGCTCGTCTATATCCACGGCAAGAGCATGAAAATATGGTCTGAGACAGACATGGCAGGACAGCTTCAAAAGGGTCTGCACTGCGCCCCGGAGCCGAATTCCACCCACACTGGAGGAGACCAGAAGCTCACCGACTACCGGCTTGACTGCTCCATCCACCGCCAGATTTTCGCTGTAGTTGAAACGCAAACGCTTCTGGGGCAGAGAGTTGAGGTCGTGGAGGTTAATCTTCAAATACCTGGCTCCCCTGTCCGAAAAACTCTCTATATAAATTCAATA
>JAUIJG010000248.1 GCA_030431355.1 bacterium | reverse complement strand
TTAAAAGTGTTTCTTATATTGATTTGAATGTCATAGTCGGCTGCCAACTCCACCGCTCTTGGGTGAATCACCTGGGCGCCTGAGTAAGCAAGCAAGGTTGCTTCTTTGTAGCTGACCTCTTTGCGAATCACCGCAGATTTGACGGTATTGGGATCAGCGGTGTATATTCCGTCCACATCGGTGTAGATTTCACACACGTTTGAGCCGACACAAGCAGCCAGGGCCACCGCCGAAGTATCCGAACCGCCACGACCCAGGGTAGTGATCTCTCCGAGTTGGTCTATGCCCTGGAACCCAGCTGCGATTAAAACATCACATTTTTCCAGTTTTGATAGAAGCAGCTCTTTATTTATCTCTTTGATGCGTGCTTCCGTATGGCTGCTGTCGGTGCATATACCGAGCTGTTGCCCGGTATATGCCCTTGCGTTCACCCCAAATTCCCGCAGTTTAATCGACAGAAGCGAGGTGCTCACCTGCTCCCCACTGGAGAGAAGCAGGTCGAGTTCCCTTTTGTCCGGTAGCTCGGAACATTGTTTTGCCAGGCGTAATAGATAGTCTGTGGTATCACCCATGGCCGAGAGCACCACGATCTTCTTTTCGGCCGGGTCGGCAGCTATGACCGATGCCACATGGCTGATGCGTGCCACGGACTTGACCGAGGTGCCGCCAAATTTAAGGACGCTGATCTTCATTTTCGACCTCCGGCTGAAACCAGCTCTTTGTCAGCTTTTGCTTTGTTCAGTTCTTCTTCTCTGGGCAATACAGCTTCGAGATCTTTGATCAAATCTTCGGTCTCTTCCAGACCTACGGAGAGTCTGATCAAACCATCCACAATACCGCTCTTCTCTCTGATCTCTTTTGGAATCGGCTTGTGGGTCATGGAGGCCGGCTGGCAGATTAGAGACTTGACTCCGCCCAGGCTCTCGGCCAGTTGAAATAGTTTTGTATGCTTGACCACATGGGCTGCTGCTTCATAGCCACCTTTCAGAACACAGGAGACAACCCCGCCGGGACCTCTCATCTGTTTTTTGGCCAGGTCATACTGGGGATGGGAACTCAATCCCGGATAGTAGACCGCTTCCACCGCAGGGTGTCTGTCGAGATATTCGGCGATGGCTGTGGCATTCCTTTGATGTTCTCTTATTCTTGCCGAAAGGGTCTTGAGACCGCGCAAGACAAGAAAGCAGTCGAATGGTCCCGGGACCGCGCCGACTGCATTATGATTGAATTGAAGATCTTCATATAGATCATCTCTATCGGTTATCACCGCACCACCGATGACATCGCTATGACCGCTGATATATTTGGTCGTGCTATGGATGACAATGTCGGCTCCCAGGCAAAGGGGCTTCTGCAAATATGGTGTCGCGAAGGTGTTGTCTACCACAAAGGTGAGACCATGCTTCCTGGTGATCCCGGCGATGGCTTTGATGTCGGCAAGTCTCAGCAGTGGATTGGTGGGACTCTCTATCCAGACCAGTTTTGTGTTCTCTTTCACTTCGGCTTCCAGGGCTTCCAGATTGCGAGCATCTACATAGGTAAACTCGATTCCGAAACGTCTATAAACCTTCTCGAATAGGCGATAAACACCGCCGTATACGTCCTCGCCGCAGATGACATGGTCCCCTGCCGAGAGAGTATTTATGACAGTGGAAGCTGCGGCTAGACCGGATGATGTAGCCAGTCCATATTTGGCTCCTTCCAGCTCCGCCAGGGCTTTCTCCAGCGCCGTGCGGGTAGGATTATGGGAGCGGGCGTAGATATAGCCTTTGTTCTCCCCTATGCCTTCTTGGACAAAGGTTGAAGTCTGGAATATGGGCGTGACCAGGGCGCCTGTGGTGGGGTCTGCTTCCTGACCTGCGTGAATGGCGGCGGTGGCGAAGCCGAAGTCCGCGTAGTCACTCAGGTCGTTGGTACAGGGGGTATTGCCGTTATTGTTGGAGTTAGTGTTTTGAGCTGTCATTTTTGAAATCCTTTGTTTTGGTAGATGCGAGTACTTGGGGTAGATACGAAAAAAAGCGCCCTCCTCGAAAGAGAAGGGCGACAATTGCGAATTCTTTTGCTAGTTAAATCAACTCACCTGAGCACCAGCATCGCAATGTCCCCCTCCTGCGGAGGGCATCGACATAGCCATGGTCATAGTGGTGGTGAAGTGAATTTGCATGCCAACCATTATCGACATATCCGGAGGAATGTCACTACCTTGAGGCTGGCTTGTAACATAGAGTCTATTCTGAGGCGACTATTGGACTCGAAATTTGCTGTATATGCGGCACTTTCAGCCCTGTCCGTGAATTGTTAAGGAAAGATGATGCTCCCCGGGGATGATATCCTCTTCTTATGTATATTCGTTTTGAACTCTCTGAGATAGATTGGTCCCAAGCCGGGCAGGCGTCATTCGTGCCGCCGCCCATGCGTGACCAATATCTAAATTCCCTGGGGTTTGCCCAGGAGTACTTTATAGAAGAACAGGTCCGGCGAGGACGACTCTTTCTGATCCATATAGACGATTC
Organism: bacterium; assembly: GCA_030431355.1. The sequence continues at coordinate 5,329 of JAUIJG010000248.1, read as the reverse complement.
TCTTGCCGGCTACTACATTGAATGCGAAAAGATTTTGTTGGAGTTTTTTGTTTCCAGTCACTACCGCTCTAATTTGGAGGAGATCTTTGAGGCAGTTCTATCCCATACCAAAATGGAAAAAATTTACTGCAAGTCTTTTGACAGTCTCCTACTCAAGTGTTGTATAAGAAAAGAGCTTCCTTACAAAGCTGGTGGCATTCTATTTAGAGAATACGGACCAAACTTTACCACTGTCAGTGGTACCGGTGATTTTAAAGTGCGTTGGGCTGAGACCTCAGATAGAGAGCAACTTTCAAAGTTCGATGACCTGGCCGATAGTCCCGACGAACTGGAGCGGATGATAGAAGGAAGGAACCTCAATCTCTTCTATTCTGATGAGAATCTAATAGGCTGCGGCTATATCTTCCGCATTATCAATGGACGAAATTGGTTTGACATAGGCATGTGGGTGCACCCCGATCTTCGAGGAAGAGGCTACGCCAAGCAGATAGTGAACTATCAAAAAGGCTTTTGTCTGGAGAATGACTTCAGTCCGGTTTGCGGCTGTGCCGCTGGAAACATTGCATCTAAGAAAGTATTGGAAGCTTGTGGATTCATCGCTTCCCATGACCTTATAGTCTTTGATCTTTCTTGAAATTGCGAAACCCAAAAGGAGCCGGTTTTGGCCAGCTCCTCTTGAGTGATTGCATTGTTAGGGTTGGATTGTGCTTGCTCTCAGAACCTGGTGCTCAGATACCAGGTTGTTACCCAATCATTGCTGATCTGTGTAAGACTGAAGAATATCGTTTACGCGTGACATATTTTTGACAGAGGGCAAATCTTGTCCCTGACCGTGTCTTCAGGCGTTGTCTATCTCTTTGATGACTTTGCATGGATTGCCTCCGGCAAAGACATTTGCCGGAACAGATTTAGTTACCACGGCTCCAGCTCCGATGACGCTATTTTTGCCGATGGTCACATCAGGGCAGATGATGGCGCCACCACCGAGCCAGACATTATCTTCTATTGTAATAGGCGCAGCCAGCTCTCTTCCTGAATTGCGAGGACCAGCTTCCAGGGGGTGGTAAGCGGTATAGACCTGGACATAGGGGCCGAACATAACATTGTCCCCGATTCTCACTTCGTTGCAGTCGAGGATCACACAGTTGTAGTTCATGAACACAGTGGAGCCGAGATAGATATGCTTTCCGTAGTCGCAGAAAAACGGTGCTCTTATCTCGACCGCATCGCCCATGCCACCAAGTAGCTCTTTTAATATTTTGTGTCTGCCATCATTATCTCTTGGTGCCGAATTGTTGTAAGCATGCATCAACTCCCGGGCTTGCATGTGCATCTTTTGTAGTTCCGGGTCCGTGGGAGCATACATCTCATTGGCCAGCATCAGCTCGCGCTCGCTTCTGTCATTAGTTGATGATGGGGGTGTTTGGCTCGGCATTGGGATTCCTTTTAGGTGTTTTGCTTTTGTCTTTTTCTTCTGGAAGGTAATCCAGGATATAGGCAAGAAAATCATATGTGTTATCGGTGTTTGTTAGATCAAAGAGATAATGCGGAATCTGCTTGTCGTCTACGGTAACCACCAGTGTCGGAAACTTATGGATGTCGAATTCTTTTATTAGCTCTTTAACTGCTTTGCTGGCGTTTTTACTGTTTTCTACTTTGTACGCTGCGAATTCTTCATTGATCAGGGTCACAAGTTCCCCAGTCGAAAAGTATTTGATTAAGTTGAGGTCCTCACCTTCATCCCAAAATAAAATCAAGGTAGGCTTTTTGTCATCTATTTCCTCTGAGTCAAGAAGCTCACCGTCTTTCCATTCGATCAGAGAATGGGTACTTAAATCAAACTTTGGTTCTACCTCAATGCTCTTTTCCAAAAACTTCATCGTTTTCTTTTTTGTCTTGTATCCAGTTAAGATCAAAGGAGAAGGAGATGCTGGTGAGTCTACAATCAGGGTTGGAAAACTACGTATTTTGTACTTCTGCTGCAGTTTTTTTATTAGTGCAGGGTTTTTCCCTGCCTCTTTGCTTCGGTCAACAAGTTTGACCGGTACGAACCAGTGGTTTATCCGTTTTACTGCTTGAGCATCGTGAAAAACCTGTTTTTTCAAAAGCTTACAAGGTCCGCACCAGTCTGCGGTAAAGAAGTACAAAATTGGTTTGTTTGCGCTCTTTGCTCTCTTGATTGCTACGCCTGGATCTACCCATCGGACGATTTCGTAAGTGTCTTCTGGTGTCGCTGCTTTTACCAGGATGCCACCAACCGCAAACACTAAAGAAACCATACTTAGAATTATTAGTGATTTAGGCCAAGACTTTGTTGAGGGGTAGCTATTCTTTTCCATAGGACAGCTCCTTTGAATTTAAAAAATAAATTGCTATCAGCAAAGAAGTTGTCACTTTAAAGGCATAGAGACTTGAAGCGCAAAAGATATCTTGTATCGATACTAGACTCGGAAAGTTTATTGATGGACATATCACACTCAGCGCTTCAATAGAATAGTTGGCATATGCAGGTTCGTTCCAGTAAATACTTAGTATAAAAGGAATGCTTGCAAATAAAAGTATGAGTATGTAGATGAAAACATCTGCCACTGCTGGCAGTAGAGCTGATAGTATCAGTACAACTGAAGTAACCCCAAAGCTAATTGAAACTTCCTGTGGCAAATAGGAAAAATCTACATAGTAGAAGTCGGCAAGCGAACCTTTGGTTAATAGCAGCCAATGCGCTATATCGTTTGCAACGGCTAACACGCTCACTACGCATGATATTGTTAGCCATTTGCTGAGTAAGTACTGGGATCTTTTAATGGGCCTCGAAAATAACAGAGGAAGTATACCTTCACTGCTGTCACATCCAATGATTCCGGCGGCTAAAATCAGGGCAAAGTATGAAGCGTTTTCTGTGGAGACCAATCTCGGAATCTCTTTTGCAAATGGACTGAACACCATAAAACAGTCAACTATTAATGGGAAAATAAAAAATCCAACAACAAGAGTAAGTCGAATCGGCCTGCGAAGGAGCTGCTTTAGAGTGAAGTAGACTATTGTTTTATTCATAGGCTTTCATCAGCTCTTCTGAATAGCTGCTCTAGTTTGCTTGTTGTCGGTACGGCTTCTGCCACAGGGTAACCGGACTCACCAAGCTTTGATATGAGCATGCTGTTTTGTATTTCTCCACCGGTTCTAAATATTGCTGTGGGAAAGTCCAGTTGCTCAAGTTCTGTTTCTGTACTTTCTGCAACTTTTTCTAATTCCTCTTTCTTAACTTTATATGCTAGGTCAGAAGACCATTTGACCCTCAGGGAGCCAGCCTGGATGGCTATCTCTTTCATGTTTTGATCTGCCACCACTTTTCCGGATTTAATTAGTATCACCCTGTCGCATATCTTTTCCAATTGGTCTAATTGGTGCGAGTTTATGATGATTGAGCATCCATTGTCTTTCTGCTTGGCGATGAGAGATCTAAATAGGGTGACACCATCTGGATCAAGCCCTGATGAAGGCTCATCCAAAAACATGTACTGCGGATTCTTTAGAAGAGCCTGAGCCATGCCCACCCTCTGTAACATACCTCTGGAATAGTTCTTGATTCTCTGGTCCCAGGCTTTTCTTTGCAGACTTACCGCTGTTAAAACTCTCTCCACTTCAGGATTGATCTTTGCTTTTTCAATGCCGCATAGCTCAGCATGGAATTTAACGAATTCGCTACCCGTCATCCAGTTTATGAAATTCAGCCGCTCCGGCAAGAATCCGGTCTTCTTGTGAACATCGATGGCATCGGGGACTAGTCCATCTATTAAAATAGAGCCACTTGTGGGAGCAAGTATGCCCAGCATGCAGCTCATTAGTGTCGTTTTACCGGCTCCGTTAGGTCCGATGAGCCCGAGTATTTCGCCTTTGCCGACAGAGAAGCTAACATTGTCCAGGGCACGAAAATTGCCGGATTTCGTGCGAAATTCCTTGGTTAGATCTTTGATCTCTAAAGCTGCTTCCAGTGTCTAATTCTCTATATCAACACTTGACCTTAAAATGATATCACGGGTTTTAGGCGTTCTTCTCTGTGTTTTGAATTTCTCTTCTTCTTGTTTGGTAAGGGCTTGCAAATCAGCAATCTGTCAGAACAGTTTTTAAGAGGACGGAGAGTAACTTTCGGAGCCTCTTGAAGCGGCTTGTATTCAAGGGAGTTTCCATTTCCATCCAAGAAAACAGTTTCTTCCTTTCCCGATGTGTCATATCTGATTATCTTTATTCCTTTCCCTGGATAAGGACAGAGAACAATGCCTTTTATCTCAAAAACCAGGTTGCCTTTCGCATTGAAGAATTTAAAGCGAGTTTCTTTCTTCTTTTGTTCATCAATTTTAAGAGCACATGTTTCGCGAGCACAGAGGAGCTTTTGCTCTGGGGTAATTAAGGCATGCGCAAAATAAGTCGCTCCTGGCAGCTCAAACTGAAGCTTTCCTGTTTCATCAATCACCTTAAATGGATTGGTATCTTTTCGCGCAACATAAAGAAGATCGAAGAGATGTTCTAGCTTTGTGTATTCTGGTTCAATGAGGACCTCTCCGAACTTATTCATTAGACCAAAGTACCTGTGATTTGCAGTATTCTTTTCCACGATGTAATGACCGTTCTTTATTGGTCTGACGAAATCGAAAAGTGGTGAGATAACTTTACCCGTGAGATCAATAAGACCGTACTCTCCCTTACTGACAGCAACTATGGCTCGATCATCTTCTCTGAATTCATGGGTCCAGTGAAACTTCGGTAGTATTGATATTTTTAAGTTGGTGTCCATGTATCCAGCATTGTTATTAGGATAACCACCAGTTCTGAACGGGATTGGCTTTGTCGCGTCATGAAAGTAGCCAAGATCAACTCCTTCGGGCACTTTTAGTTTCTTGCCGGAGTTAGGTTCCACCAACATCAATACTTTTGAACTAAATCTCCCCGTTGGTTCCGTGACAAAGATAAATCCACCTTTTCCTATCGAAACGTATTTGTAATCAGGTTGAAGAATAATCTTTCTGTCCGGGGTACAAACTCCGTATCTGCCATGGTCATTGAATAATACAAGGGTTCCTTTGGGAAGGATGCTCTTTTGGTTCGATTCATCAGCACGGGAGTACTGCGAATCGTTGGGGATGAATATATTTGCCAGGGTGCTGCCTGATGGATACCTCACAGGAATACTTTTGCCAGCTGAGTCTACAAGCTTGGCATTATTTCCACTGAGAGGTTGCAGCAGAAATACATCTTTCTTTAGGCACCTTATCTTTCGGTATTTGGGAGGCAATATAACCTTCCCTTCCAGGTTTGCAAGACCAAAACTCAT
>JAUIJG010000247.1 GCA_030431355.1 bacterium | reverse complement strand
AGACAGCGCAAGAAAATGCGAATGCGGCAATACAATATTGCGACTGGGCAACCCGGACAAAACTGAGCCCGCCCACAGTATCAGGATGGGTGGCAATCACCTTGAGGGGAAACTTCGAAACTCTGTACAGAAAGTAAATCCAGACAATATAGTCAAAGAGCCATCCAAGGACGACAAAGCGGAATAGTGGCTGGCTGACAATAGCGTTCCAGTAGCCGGGATTGGTTAGAGAATGTCCAGATTCGAGAACAGTCGCCTGCCAGCTGGATTGATCGACCACCAGAACAACATTGGTACCAAATATCGAAAGGGTGACAGCCAGAGCCAACACAAGCAGATTTGCGAGAATGGAACTTCTAAAACTGAGCACTTTCGCAATTAGATCCTGAAGCTTCTTCTGGTCGTCTCCGGGACTCTCCAGAAAAGAGAAAAAATGCTCGCCCACTTTTCCCATCCATGTCTTGGTGACAATCTCTGAAAGAATCAGAACGGGGACTACGACCAGGTATCGGGTCAAAGTAATCGCATCACCAAACAAAGGCATATGAACGCCATCCCCGAAGGCGGTGCCTTCGCAAACGGAAAGAAGCACCAGAGGCAGAAATGCAAGAAGCCAGAAACTGAAAACAGCTATAAATATGGCGCTCTTAGCCGATTTACAGATTCCGAACTTCATCAGAGTACGAACCAGAAAACTCTCCGGAACAACCGATGGTCGTTCACTATCCTTCAATTCCGGTTGTGCATTCTCTACATCGTTATTTGAGATGTGCGACATTCTTTTTCTAAAAGCCTCAAAGCTATCTAAGTCCTCACTCCGCCTTCTTGCGCAGCACAGAGATCTGAGATAGCTCAATCTGGCGGATCTCCGGAGTCTTCTCTTCAGGGGTTATTGTTATGACCGTTCTTCTAACCGGCAGCCAGATAGAATCTATCTTCTTGTACTTATCTCTAAAACCATCCACTTGTTGAATGGCGCTGGACTTTTTGTCTCTATAGGTAACCAGGAAATGATGGGCCAGATACTTTCCGGGATCAGCGGTCATGGTCTGAATCACCGAGATGGTGAACACGATATTGCCCATCATCCTGGTCACTTCCATAACCTTGCGATCTTTGACTCGATAGCTTGAATTAAGCTTGTCATTCAAAAATACCAGGGTGCCGAGCCGGTTCTGCCGATTCTTATCTGAATCATTACCTCCAAAGGTAATCTTGTGCCTACCATCACGCTCGGAAAACTCTCCTCCGCGGCGATGTCCGATCATGCTGATAAGCTTGTCTTTGAGCCAGCTCATCTCGTCTTTATCGACACCGGCGATATCAATATTGGTACCACCGGCTTTGTTCCTGAAGACAAGCTTTCCCTCATAGCTTTTTCCATTAACAGAATAATTTAAGAGAGCGTCAAACCCTTCAAAATCGGAAGGCAATACCTGCCTGGCGTCATGGGCGGATTTCAAAAGGTTCCAGGCTTTTTCATCGGCTCCTTCCGGAATTGGGCTGACCGGTTCACTCGCTTTTGCCGGAGACGCACTTTCGGCGCAGGCAGGGACAGTGATCATAGCCATAGAAAGACTGAGTGCCAGCGTGACAAAAGACAAAATCATGGAGGAAGCCGAATTTATGTAGCTGAATGCGCTGAATGCGCCGAAGATTCGCCTTGGTTCAGAGTCAGGTCGCGCCGCAGCTCCTTGTATCTTCACTATTGATGCCGTATTAGCCACCTTAAATCTCCCCTCGCTTTCAAAATACGCCTGCTCAATACCCCGAAGATAGGACAAACAGGCCAGCTGATTATAGCCTATGGATAATGACCGCAACGTTGTATTATATGAAGCCCCGTGGAACAGTAGGTGCAATGGTTCCCGAACACGGCAAGAAGGAAAAAAACGGCATGGCGCCTGGACGGTCCAAAACAAGAGAAAGTACCCCTGGGGGCCAAGCCCTGTTCGGGGATCTTAGCCGGATTCTGCTTCTTTTGATAATCGCAATTCTAATTCCGCTTTCGTCCATTTTTATAAGTTCTTGCTCCCGGGAGTCAACGGAAACAAAGCCGTCAGGCGATGCCTCTGCAAAAGGGGGAGAGAAGAGCCCAAAAGAGTTAAAAGAAGCTTCCATTAAAAAGCAGGATAGCCCCCAGAAGAAGGCGGCGGCTTCTGGCACCACAAATGCAAAAGACACAGGAATCAAAATCAAAGCTCTTGAGATCACAGCTTCGAGCGAATCTTTCGGAAAGACGAAGATAATCTTCAACAAAGACTATGCCTTCGTCGACAACGGTGTTGTTCAGAGTATTCACAAACCTCCCCACGATAAGGTCTATTTTCTAAGCAAAGAGAGCGGCACTTGCTTGATCTGGGGCACGGATACCCCATATCCCTTCAGCAATCTCTTCAACTACGACCGACTTCTACTTTCAAGAACTATAAAGCCGGCCGGAAAGACCAGGCTAAACGGTTATGAATGCCAAATATTAGAGGGCTTCATGAGGCAAGAGTTCCCGGTAATGCGCTACACCCTGACTTCAAAAATAGAAGCTCCACCCAGCCTGGTGAAAAGCTATGCCATAAATTTCTTCTACGACGCTAAATACGGCTATCCGCTCAAGGTTGAATACAGAAAACAGCTGACCAAAAGCTCGGACTGGGGGCTGGCTCTGGAGACCCTGAGACTACGCGAAACAGAGGTTGACATGAGCCTATTCAAAGTTCCGCCCTACAAAGTGGTAAAAGGCGTAACAGAGTTCACCCTCTTTACCCCGGGTAGCAACGATATTGAAGACCTATTCGAATATCACTTCGACAAAAAGAAGAAGAAGTGATTTCGCCGGAGCGCCGGAATATCCGGTCAATATATTTCGTCTATCAGATTTTTAGCCGGTCAATATAGCCTGTTTTAAATCCGAAAAACTTAGATTAATTGTCCCTTTTTGATATATACACCAGGTGTTGGAATTCTCGACGATATCAATCTTGCAAGCCTATAATCGGGCAAACCCATTGTCTTTGTTTGTTGAAGCCCGGTATATCCTGCGAGTTAATTGATGAAAGTAATCCTTGCCGAAAAACCCTCAGTAGCACGAGATATTGCAGCCGTTATCGGTGCCAATCAGAAGCGAGACGGCTACTTTGAAGGTGGCGGTTACAGGGTCACATACGCCTTCGGGCATCTGGTCAGTCAAGCCGAACCGGAGACTATGAATTCGGATTGGGGAAAACCCTGGCGACTGAACCAACTACCGATGATCCCGGAAACCTGGAAATATAGAGTAGAGCCTAAGACAAGAAATCAGTTCACCACGATCAAAAACCTCTTCCTCGCTAAAGACACCGACTCTATTATCTGCGCGACAGACGCCGGTCGAGAAGGCGAGCACATTTTCAGACTGATCTATAAAATGACCGGTAGCAAGAAACCGGTGGAAAGACTGTGGATCAGCTCATTGACTGCTGACGCCATCAGTAGTGGCATGAAAAAGTTAAAACCTTCTTCCGAGTTCGACAGCCTCGCCGCAGCGGCCATGGCAAGATCCCAGGCCGACTGGATTGTAGGTCTTAACTTCACCAGAGCCTATACCATCATTAACAAGCAGCTCTGCACCATAGGCAGGGTGCAGACTCCTACCCTGGCATTGATGGTGGAGAGACAAAAAGCAATCGAAAGTTTCAACGCCGATGAATTTTTTGAAGTTATTTCCACCTTCGAACCTGGCTTCAAGGCAAAGTACATAACTCCCGGCGAAAAGCCAAAAACAAGGCTGAAAGACAAAGACTCGGCCAAGAAAATTCTGGATGCGGTGAAACCGCTTTCCGAAGGGGTGGTATCATCCGTCTCCACCGTGGAAAAGAGAATGAATCCCCCCGGTCTTTACGACCTTCTCACCCTGCAAAAAGACGCCAACAAACGCTTCGGGTACACGGCTCAGAAGACCCTGGACATAGCCCAGAGCCTCTACGAAACCCATAAAATACTCTCTTATCCCAGAACAGAGTCTAGATATCTGTCCACTGATATTGTCCCGGAGTTACCCGGAGTTCTCTCCGCTGTCCTGAAAGCACCAACCACTTCCGCGGTGGCTGTGGAAGCCCTGAAAGAGCAATCTATTGAAGCGGGCAAAATCGAAGTGGGCTTACTAAAGTCCAAACTTGGTAAGAGCTACGTCAACAACAGCAAGCTCACCGATCACCATGCCATCATTCCCACCAATAAAACCGCACCAGGCAATTTGTCGCCGGAGCAGAAAAACATCTATCAACTCGTGTCCACAAGATTTATGAGTGTTTTTCTTCCACCTGAAATAAGAGATGAGACCACGGCTATTCTAAAGCTTGGCGAGCATTCTTTTAGAGCCCAGGGAGTGGTGATAAAAGACAAAGGTTGGACCATAATCGACCCGGGTGCTGCCACCACCGGAAGCGGCAAGAAAAAAGGCGCGAAGAAAGACGAACAACAACAGCTGCCACCATTGAGTAAAGATCAAAGCGTACCTAAACAGAAGGTTGAGATAAAGAACGGCAAAACCAGCCCTCCCAAGCCCTACGATGACGCCTCTCTTCTAACAGCCATGAAAAACGCCGGCAAGGAGCTGGATGATGAAGATCTGGCGGCCTATATGAAACAGAAGGGGCTGGGTACACCCGCCACCAGAGCAGCAATTATTGAAAGACTCTTGCGAACTGGTTATATAACCCGCCAGAAAAAAACTCTGATCCCGACGGAGAAGGGTATGGCACTCATAGACCAGGTCCAGGACCAGTTGAAGAACATATCCCTCACCGCCAACTGGGAGCAGATGCTGGCGGACATGCAAGATGAGAAATTGACCAAGACTTCCTTCGACAAGGATATCGCCACTTTTGTTGAGGAGATTCTCCCCGCTGTTCTAAGCTCTACCAATCCACTAAAACGTTTTGGAAACGGCAGCACAAGAGGTGGAAATGGTGGCAGTGCCGGTAAAGATGGAAACGGAAACTCTTTCCAGAGCAATAGAAAAGAGATCGGTCCCTGCCCGAAATGCAAAGAAGGTGTGGTTCGAGAGACACCGAAAGGAGCCGGATGCAGCCAGTGGCAAGAAGGTTGTAATTTTTCCGTCTGGCGGGAAGTCTACGGGAAGAAGCTGACAGACAGCCAGATCAATGAGCTGGTTAAAAAGGGTGAGACAAAAGAGATAAAAGGCTTCAAGAAAAAATCAGGCAATGGAACTTACTCAGCCAAATTGACTTTGAATGAAGAGTTTAAGGTTCGTCTCAAATTTGACGACTCCCCCAGAGGAGATGCCACGGCTTTTGGTCCATGCCCCCGATGCAAGAGTGAATCGAAAGAAGGCACCGTCCGCAGTACTCCAAAAGGGGCCGGTTGTAGTCGCTGGCAAGAAGGCTGCAATTTCTCCATCTGGCGAGAGGTGTATGGAAAAGAGCTGACGGACGAAGAGATAAAAGCCCTGGTGCTCAAGAAAGAGACCGGACTGATAAAGGGCTTCAAGAAGAAGTCCGGCAACGGCACCTATGATGCCTGCCTGGTTGTAAACGAAGAGTTTAAAGTTAGACTTCGATTCGAAAACGATTTCAGCCCACCGCAAAACGGTGATGCCAAGGCACCACCAGTTCAGCCGGGCTCTGCTGCCTCCTCACCACAAGCCACCCAGGCACACTAACCAGGGCGAAATCTCCAGACAAGAATCACATGAGCCCGGCAGCAGTACGATGGTTGCTTCTATTTTGGGATACCGATATATGTACTCTTTTTGCCCTTCTTCTCTTTCTGTCGGGAAAAATCAAGGAGCAAAAACTTTCTCTTTTCAGTTTTGGAAAAGACCGAGAGCCGGGTCTTTTTAATCTCATTAACCAGCAAATTATCGTTTTTAACATCCCCGGTGCTTCGCAGAACAACACAATCTTCCACCTTCCCAGAGGAACCTACTGTCACCCTTAAGATCCCCTGCTTTGGAGTTGTCTTGAGCCAATGCCCTGACAGGGCATATAGCTTGTCCACATTTTTCTTGCCGTAAACAGATTGATCATAAATTTTGTTATTCACTGTATCCGGAACCCTGACACAGGGTTTCCCCCCAAGTCTGGGCGGACTCTGAGCCTTCACGGGGCTGAAGTTAAATAGCGAAGCGAGCAGACCGACAAGCAGAGAAGCGATCTTTCTATATCTCTTTTTCAAAGCCCTCAAAGCGGCAGGACAATCATCGGTCATTACCCTGCCATCTGGACGCTGGTAAAAATTGACACAGATCTTGTCGCCTCCGGTGCGCAATAACGACTCGGCTTCGTCACTAGTCATGCCGGATAGATCATAAACATGCTTATCACACTGCTTGCAAAGCCGCTTTCTCTCGTCCTCGGTAAGGTTCATCGTATCCCAGGATACTGAACAGGGAGAGGCGATAACCAGATTATCCAGAAGAGAAGAGCTACCAGTCATTTGAGAAACTTCCGCCTCTGCCGAACTAGTCGAGTCCTCAGCGCTGTTTAAAATTGATTCTGGCATGACAATCGACTCCCGCGTTTCGGCGCTTTCAAACCATTCTATTTGAAAGCGATGATCTCATATACCCGTTAATTACCGACTGAAGTTCCGGGTATTAGATAGTATTTCCGGGAGTATTCTCAGGCAGACTTATCCTTCTTTAGAATCCATCGAACATTTTCGTAGGCTTGTCTGGCTATCTCCTCACCCTGGGATCGGCGCATTTGCTCCAGGGTGCTGCGATGACTGAAGATATTGAGACTACCTTCCCAAGTCAACGCTCCATCAATTATCGCAATCTTTTGATGACAGTTGTTCTCAAAGAACACCTCCACACCAAGCAACTTCAATGTCTCGATTACAGAATCCGCATTCATCTCCATGTGACTGCGTTCACCTTCGCCGGTCTCATCCTTTTTACTGTGACTCTCAGGCTGTCGTGTAATCACCTGCACTTGAACATTTCGCGCGATAAGACTTTCCAATAGGTCAAAATAGTCTGAAGCTCGCCACTTCGTAAGGTATGGACTAACAATCAATACAGACTGCTTCGCTCTTTTTAAGTCTTTTACAAATTGACGCTGGAATGACTTCTGATTGAATAGCATCGTCACTTCTCTAAATTTTGGCGGCTCCGTTTTAGAAGAAGAGGTCGGCTTCAAAACAGAAATATTTTTTGATACCAACGCAGGCAAAGACTTAAGCTCTTCTTGCCAGAATGGAAACTTCCATCGAATCTCAGCGGCATTAATCTCTAGTTTGCTACAAAGCCTCTCAAAATCAAAAATTGCCACATCTAGATTCTGGCTCAACTCAAAGTAGCCCTTCTCAAGGAGATCTAACCTGCTTTGACTGGACTTCAATCGTGTCTCATGCTGTTTGATTCGGCATTCCCGAAAATCGATGTCTTTCCTCAAGTCACTGAGTTCAAGGCTGGAGAAAGACAAGCCGGCAATTTGACGCGACAGAATCTCGTTATATTTGGTGCCGACTAACTCCTGTTCTCGAGAAAGAAGCATGATAGCTTTAGAGCTCTTATCAATCTTGCCTTTTAAGGATTCAATTCGCCTTTCTAAACTCCTCAAGCGAAGATTTCTATCTTCCATTGACACCATGGTATCAAACACTTCTTGATTGGCATCAATAAGCTTTCTCAGGTGCGAACGTCTGTCACCAGACTGCTCAATTTGATTTTCTGGAAAAGGCAATACCTGCATAGGAAATTCTCCGGTCCGTTACAACTAGCCTCCATACTATTCGCTAAAGATTCCCGGCTCTATGTGTAATTGCACAGTAAATCGAACAATCGCCATAGCAACTCAGTGAATAATCCGGTGGTTGGTAGAGCCCCCTCTTGAGATCCAGCAAAAAATACTCTCCTGACTCCAATTCCAG
>JAUIJG010000246.1 GCA_030431355.1 bacterium | reverse complement strand
CCGTGCTTCAATAGACAATCAGTGAATCCACCGGTGGAGGCGCCTAGATCAACGCAGACAAGGCCGGATACATCTACTTTGAATTCTTTCAGAGCCTTTTCGAGTTTGAGTCCTCCCCGACTTACATAGGCTTTCTTTTTAAAGCCGGTTTTAAGGGTGATTTTAGCTTCAGTATCGATATTGGTGCCCACTTTGGTGCACTTCTCTCCATCTACCAGCACCCAGCCGTCCATAATCGCTGTCTGAGCTTCTTTTCTTGATTCGAACAAATCCAGTTCTAAAACGAGAAGATCCAGTCTTTGTTTTTTCGCTTTCTTATTTGATTTTTTCGGTTCTTGTGATTTTGTCATTTCCGGAATTTGGTTCTCCTACCGGAGGTGGGGCTTGGCAACTGTTGAATCCAATTCACGCTATCAAAAGTTATCATTTCGTCTAATTTCATGATCATATCGAAATTTCGTGGCAATATTGATGCTATGGAGCAGACCCGGCTGGATGAGGACGCCGCCTTGAAAGCGGTCGCCCAGAAATGGGTTGGGGGTTCGAGTCCCTCCTGCTCCGCCACATTATACTAGTCCGGCTTTTCAGGCTTTTTGATCGGATATCCCTTAAGATAATGGATGTTCAGTAGTTCAGCTGCGGTTATTTTTTGAGATGCAGTTATCCGTTGGTATCAGCACAAGCGATCTAAAGCGACTTGACCACAGATCGGCCTCCCTTGCCGTTAGCGGCGGGGCGGAATTGAGTGTGTTGCGGGTCCCAATCAATACGAATGTAGCCACCATCTATCCTGGTTCCCAAACCCAAGCTTTGGGCCGTGTCGCTTCTGGAGAGGTTATTCGTCTGGATAGAAAGAGTAGCTCAAATAGCCTCTTTGTCGCCGTCGGTAAGCGTATCTTCAAAGTAGAAGAGGGTAGTGTTCTTTTTATAAAACCTCTTAACGGAAGCGGTCCAGTGTCCGTTCCCACGCTCAAGCGCGCCGGCGGAAAGGGCAAAGCTGTGCCGGCTTACAGAGGAGTTATGGTGGCAAGAGCTTACGGGAACAGCAGCCTGAGGCTCTCTTTGATACTGGATATTGACGACTATTTGAGAGGGGTCTTGCAATCTGAGATTCCGGCTTCTTATCACGCGGAGGCTATAAAGGCTCAAGCAGTGGCTGCCAGAACTTACAGTCTGAACCCCCGGGTCGATCATCGACCTGACGGTATAAATGTTTGTGATTCTTACTTGTGCTGTCAGTATTTCGGTGGATTGAATGCAAATCTTTCCAGCGCCCATAGATTGGCGATTTCGGCTACTTCTAATCAGATTTTGACCTATGAAGATAAGCCTATTCTCGCTTTGTTTAGTAGCAATGCCGGCGGCCACACCGAAAGTTATGAGAATTGCTTTTCAGATCCGCACTCTAATGCATTCCCACCCCAGGCGATACCGTATTTGGTCGGAGTCAGTGAAGCCCAATCCGGATTTAAGCAACCCGTCGATATGGAGCGCTATCTGCGACGTCTTTGGACAGCTGGACAGCCGAAGACAGTGGATTCCTGGAGCCATCATTTCAAATGGCACCTTTCTATTACCGGCAATCAGCTGGAGTCCCACCTCCACAACAATATCGCGAAACTATCAAAGAACAAAGAATCCGCACCATTTATAGTGGCACCCTCTACGGCTAAGTTTGGACATATAAACAACTTTAAAGTGCTTAAAAGAGGCGTATCCGGCTCAATTATCGAGATCCTTATCAGCACAAGCAAAGGAGATTGGTTGGTAAAAAAAGAGCTTGTTATCCGCGATTTCTTCGCCATTCCCGGCAAAGTGAAAAGGCTGAAAAGTGCTCGTTTCTATTTTGATGTTCACAGGACTCCCGGGTCCGGCCTCATCTCATCCCTTAGTTTGAAGGGACTGGGCTGGGGACATGGTGTCGGTTTGCAGCAGACAGGCGCCCAGGGCTGGGCTAAAGCTGGTCTTGATTACCGAAAAATATTGGCTCATTATTACCAGCACACAAATATTGAAAGGGCTTAACTTAGGCACCTTCAAAAGTAGTCTAATATGGCTTGAAATGTTAATCTTGTGAACGGCAGCTTAGCGAATGACTGTCGATTTACTACGGAGATTCTTTTTCAGATATGAAGTTAGGGCAGATGAAGGTCTTACACTTATTTCTACTTGCGGCATCCATGTCATTTTTTATGACCGGTTGCGGTGATGTCAAGCCCCTCAGCTTCGATATGAAGAATGACAAAAGCTGGGAAGTACTTCTTGAAGAAGGACGCACGGCGCGCAACAAGGGGAATATGGCCGCAGCTGAGGCTGCTTTCCAGCAAGCCGCCGACAAGTGTGCCGAGAAGTTCGGTGAAAACGATGGACGCACCGGAACTTGTGTCGGCTATCTGGCTGAGCTTTATCGCAATCAGCAAGAATGGCTGAAAGCGCGCAAAGCTTACAGAAGGTGGCTTTCCATAATGGATAAGAATGATCCCACCGGCGAGCCAATCAAGGTGATTAGCAAGGGTTATAAAGAGATTAGAAGAAAGATCAAAAAGTACGGTCTCGACGTGGAAGAGAACAAGCCGGAAGATGGCGACTCTGCTGACGCTTCCGAGACAGACGGCAAAGAGAGTGATAAGGATAAGGAAGGTTCTGAAGAATAGAACCACCTCAGGCTTCGAGCAGCAGGTGTAATAGTATGAAATCAGTGCCTATTTTTAGACTTGTTCTCGCCCTTCTTTTAGTGACTTCAATATCGATTCCGCTCAGCGGCTGTTTGAAAGAGTGGGATTACGAGGAAGTGAAGTCCTGGTACGACGAGCAGCCGACCACTTTTGACGAGCATATGGCTGTGTCTCGAAAGATGGTATCAGAAGGCCGTCCCGACAAAGCAGAAAAGTATTTGAAAGATGCGATAAAACTGATCGACTCGCAGTATGGTCCAGAGGATATTCGCATCGCTACAGCAGCAGATGAGCTGGCGATTCTTCAGGAGCGTACCGGAGATTTCAAGTCAGCGGAAGAGTCTTATCGCATCGCTCTAAAAGCGCGAACAAGTTTGCCGCCCACCAGTCCCGATCTTCTCGCCAATAAAAAAGCTCTGGCCTCGGTTTTGATGAAGCTATATAGAGCAGAAGAGGCGGAGGCTATTCTCAGTGAGATCAACGGCAAGCCGTCGAAAGCAGCAGACTCCAAGAGTTCCCAAAAAGGAAGTTCGAAGAGAAATGATAAAGAGCACAAAGACTCATCTGTTCATAGAAGAAAGCGACAGATTCAGGACTGAACTTATTCTTCTTTGAGGTCAACTTTGCTGCCCAGCAAACGCACCTTGAATTTGAATTCCGGTTTCTTGGTTACCGGAGCGCCATCGAATTGACCGATGTTTATAATCGCATTCTCCAGGGCTTTGCTTATTTTTTCGAATTTGGCCTCGTCCACATGTTTTTCCAGGCGTTTTACCCGACCGGATCTATCAAGACCGACAGTCAGGCTCACTTCTTTCCACTTCTTCGGTTCGCCCTTCTCTTCCTCGTATTTCTCGGCGCTTTTCACAAAGCCTTCGGGTAAATCCAACTTTTTGTCGATAACTTCTTTAGCGCTTTCCAAAAACTTCTCGATGTCTTCGTCGGAGGAGACTTTTACTATGGTCTTGTCGGTATCTATGTCTTCTTCGTCATCGTCAGAGTGTATAAACACCTGATTGGGTTCGTTGGTTTTCAGTTTTTCTTCGTTGCCCCGAGCTGTCAATTCCGAAGCAAGCTGGTCAAGGACGAAGAGAGTCGTCTTGAAGTCATACTTTCGTTTGTCAGGGTCTTTGAACGCCTGACCCACTACCAACACGGACTTACCTTCCTGGGCGGCTGGAAACGCTGCCAGTAGGATATTGACCGGGCCTTCTTTTCCTGGTGACGTGTATTTGCCTAGAATCCATTTTAGCTTTCCGGAACCTAGAATTTGTTCACCTGCGTCAACGACAGCATTTGATAGATCAACACGATCTACCTCCACATGTGGTGGCTTGCCTACGAATTTATCCAGTGAATTGATAGGAGTTGTGTCGTTGTAGATGATGAAGAGAATTCTTTGATTTGACTGCTCCGAAAACAGTCCGAACGACTTCGAAGGAGCGGTTATATTGCCGGTGTCTTTGTACCAGTACATGGGTGGTGGCGTAGCGGAAAAGCCTGCATACTCGGTGGCAATCTCCACAGCTTCCTTGTCGCTTGGCTCCGCTTTTACGATTTTTGTTTCAGGCTTTGGTAAATTCGCCGGAGCTTGGCCTCTAGGCGCGCAAAGAGCAAGTCCCAGAAGTGATACGGTGAACACCGCACCAAATCCCATGATCATCTGCTGATTCGAAACTTTGTATTTCTTTTGAAGTTTGCGAATCTCCTTGGCTGGTTTTGAAGCAAGGATAGGATTGGAAGGTTCTTCTTCTTTAGGTGGTGGCTCAATTTTGTGACCACAAGTTTTGCATTCGCCGTATTCATCGTTGGCGGCAAAACAATTGGGGCACTTAATCAGATCTTCTTCCGAAATCTCCTGGTCGACTACTTTTGATGGGTCGAGGGTCCTCAGGGAGCCCACTCCTTCGCCGTCGTCGGTATCGGTGGAAGACTTCACTTTTCTGGTGCTCAGATCCAGCAGTGCTCCCATCCACATAAATTGATAGCACTTCACTGGCGGAGCCTGCTGTCCAGGTTTGATAATCTGCTCGCCGCTGTGAATACCGATCAGTTTGTAGTCTTTTAGAATCAACGCGCCGTGTACATCATCAGGAATTGTGATGGTGTGCAGCATGTTTTTTGGCTCAAGGGAGTTGGCTACTCCGAAAAAGTTGCCTTCAAGCCAGGTCGGCTTGCCGCTTATAGGATCAAGATAAAATGCTTGCAGGGCATCCCAGGGATGCACTTCGAAGTCCGTGTGCGAGACAAGTGGGGCACCCATTTGTCCGGTGCAGGGAAATGGAGTGACCTTGTTTATCTGGGAGACAACACCCCGGTTTACCAATTCTCGAATGGCAACCAGGACGGTGTAAGTATCGACTCCGATTTTGGTGGGCATATCCTTGAGCGTGATATAGCCGTCTAATGATTCCCAGAGGGGCTCCACCATCCACTGAATCTCTTCCGAGGCATCTCCTGGATTGAATTGTTGAACTACCTGCTGGTAACGAGAATCGGGCCCCCCGAGCTGTTGGAATAGATTAGGAATCTCTTCCGCTCTTCGCATAGCCTCGTAGGCCAGAGCTTCCGGCGGAGTCTGAACATCCGGTACATCTCCCCATTCGATGTTCATACCGGGGCGGAAAGCAAATCCGAGGGCTGGTTGTTTATACACAAGTTCGCAGAAAGCCATCTCCGATGACATAACCTGCTTGAAAAAGACCTTCAATATTCCGCCGTTGGCCATGAGCAAATGGGCAACGGGTACATTGCGACCATCATAAAGAGTAAGAAGTCCTTCTCTCTGGGATTCGACGATGGTCTTTATAACCTGGATGAACTCGGCGCCCCGCATGTTTCCGGAGGCTTCAACACCCTCGCTGGAAAAGGGCAGAGACATTGCTCTATTTAGTTCGGCAATCCTCTCCTGGGGAACCTGGGGAGGGTTGCTCTCAATTACCATCATGGCGATGTCGTTCATGAAGGAGTTCGGCGGGTCGAGGGACCCCCGGTCTGATTGAGATAGCGAGCCCGGGCGTCAACCTTGTCGAAATCATTGTGGAGGTTGACTGTTTTTATGGATACTTGAATATCGGAAAAGGGAAATTTGACGGCGAGAGCCCAGGGCGCCTCGACATAATGAAATACTTGAGAGGCACAGCAAACCACGCGAC
This sequence comes from bacterium, assembly GCA_030431355.1. Next base: position 2,080 of record JAUIJG010000246.1, on the reverse strand, counting down.
TTTTCGATACTAAAAAGGCTAGACCGAGCCGTTTGGGCGGATTAACCGACGTGTCAATTACAAAACCAATGGCGTTGGCGAATTCTTGTTCTAGGTGATGCATTATTTTCTGTCTAGGTAGCCTTAGAAGTCGTTATATCATTCTTTTGGTAATTCTGGCATGGCTCTCTGAATTTGAGAACTTTCGATATTTTATTAGATCATCTTCTTATTCAAGATTCCCCTTTTTATAGAGAAGTTAATCAGAGCATCTTCTTTCTGTAAATTGTCAGGCCCGGGCGGAATCAGCCATTATCCATGGAATGGCTGTTCCGAGCCCTTTAGGTATTTGTTGTGATAATACTTGACTGCCTGGCTTTATCTGCAACATTGCAGGCTCTTTTGAGACCTACTGAGCTTTGTTTTTCTTCTCCTTGGCATGGAACTGCCCTGTCTGGGGGGCAATGATTTTAGAAGAGACCGATTTGTCCCAGCGAGGGAAGCACCAGTTGCAGGCTTTGTAATTCAAGCGAGCTGCTTCAGCTTTATCATGCAGCAAGCGGACATGTTTTAGATTCATCTTCCGAGCGAATTCGCACTGGGGCAGGTGAAACTTTTGCGAAAAGCTATTGGCCACTATCCGGAAGGGTTTTGCCGCTGGCGATACTGTGGCTGCCGGGGCTGAAGTTTCCTCTTTCGGCTCCGCCTTGACGCTGGAAATTCTTGCTTTCAGAACCGGCGAAATACTGAGGGCAAGGGCTACTAATACAGTAAAAGTCTTCAGGTCACCTGATATTTTTTTGTTATCGAATTTCAATTTCTTCTTTACCTTTTCCTCGATACTTGGGGCTCTCTGTCAGCTTCGTAGATTTTGCCTGAGATCCCGGATATGGGGTCGTGATAAAGTTATGAACCAATGACCACGGAGAGTAAAGGTGATGGTATTAGCGTCCGCATTCAAAAACTGTCAAGATCACACTTTGTTGACGGACTTGTATGAGTTGACGATGGCTTATGCCTATTGGAAGTCAGATTCTGCCCGTAAAGAGGCTGTGTTCAATCTCTCTTTTCGGAAGAATCCATCTCAGGGTGGATACGCCGTTTTCTGTGGTTTGGCGCAAACTATCGAATACTTGAAAAATTTGAAATTCAGAGAAGATGATCTCGCCTACCTCGCCACCTTGAAAGGTCGAGACGGAAAGGCTCTCTTCGAGAAAGAGTTTTTGACCTACCTCAAGGATCTCAAGTTTGAACTTGATGTGGACGCTGTGCCTGAAGGAACAATAGTTTTCAATCACGAGCCGTTATTGAGGGTGAAAGGTCCGATTGTGCAAGCGCAGCTAGTTGAGACCGCCCTTCTGAACTATGTTAGTTTTTCCACTCTGGTGGCTACTAAAGCCGCTAGAATCAAGCAGGCAGCCGGTGAACATCCTGTGTTCGAATTCGGACTACGACGCGCCCAGGGACCGGATGGTGGCATCTCCGCCAGCCTGGCCGCATACATCGGAGGTTGTGACGGAACTTCCAATCTGCTGGCCGGTCGATACTTTGATATACCGGTGGTAGGTACCCATGCCCATTCCTGGGTTATGTCTTTCCAGGATGAGCAGAGGGCTTTTTCTACCTATGCCGAAGCGATGCCGAACAATTGCTACTTCTTGGTCGACACCTATGACACTATAAATGGTGTCAAGAATGCTGTCGATGTGGGCAATAAACTGCGTGAGCAAGGCCATGAACTTTTGGGCGTGAGGCTTGATTCTGGCGACTTGGCTTATCTCAGCATTGAAACTCGAAAGTTGCTCGATCAATCCGGCTTTGAAAATGCGCAGATCGTGGCCAGCAATAACCTGGACGAAAACGTTATTAAATCGCTGCGCGCCCAGGGGGCCAAGATTGATGTTTGGGCGGTGGGAACCAAACTGGTCACCTGTGATGATCAGCCGTCTCTTGGTGGCGTCTACAAGCTTTCTGCCATCAGAGAGCCCGGCGGTGAATGGACAAGAGTGGTAAAGGTTTCGGAGCAAGCAGTAAAAACTTCCAATCCAGGCATTTTGCAGGTGCGCCGTTTTATGGAACATGATGTCTCAAGCAATGATGG
>JAUIJG010000245.1 GCA_030431355.1 bacterium | reverse complement strand
AACAATCCCTTGACATTTAGGAAGGAGCAAGCCTGCCGGAACTTGAAAAGTCCATGGCAGAGGAGCCTCACAAGAAGTCAAATCTACCGATCTACTTGATCTCCATTTTCATAACCTTATCCGGTGCCACAGCTATTTTTCAACCGCTGGCCACCAGGCTATCCGGGCACCCAAAACTTTTTGAGTTGCTCAATATCTACGACTACTACCATTGGGCAAAGTTAGTCTCAGTGGGTTTCGGTCTCTTCCTGATTCTGCTCTCCTATAACCTGGCCAAGCGCAAACGCATGGCATGGTCCCTCGCCTTTTATAGCTGCCTCTTCTCCACCCTGGCCCATGGAGGAAGATATGGACTGGAATACATTGTCTGGTTGAAAGACCGGGAACTGAGTCACTTCTTGCCGAACCTGGCCAGCCTTGCTCCGGCACTAACAGCAATACTGCTCTTCTTCTTAAGAGATAGATTCACAGTAAGGTCGGAGAGAGGAGATCTAAAGAACGGTCTTTTCATACTTTTGGTCTCCGTGCCCCTGCTTATCGCCTACGGCACTATCGGATTCTGGCTCCTGGAAATAAGAGACTTCGGAATCAACTTTGAGCTGGGCGAAGCCTTTCTCCGCGCCCTGTCACAGCTGGCCTTTTTAGGCAATGAAGATATTCACGCCCGCAGTCGATTCGCCACATGGTTTCTCAATTCAATAACTCTTTTGGAAGGTGGCACATTTCTCTACGCAGGCATGTGCCTGTTTCAACCTATAAATTATCGATTGAACACAGCCATAAAAGAAAGAGAGCAAGCTTCTTCTATCCTTGAAAAGCATGGCAAGGACGCTCTGGACAACTACAAACTGATTGAAGACAAGTCCTATTACTTCTCCGCCTCCGGAGAAGCTTTTCTAGCGTACAAAGCGGTTCTTAATGTGGCCATCGCCCTTGGTGATCCGGTCGGTCCGGAAGAGGAGCTGTCACCACTGGTAAAGTCATTCAAAAAGTTCTGCCACGACAACGACTGGACCATTGCCTTCCTTCAAGTCAAACCGGACTACCTGGAACTCTACAAAGCGAACGGTCTCAAAGTATTAAAAGTAGGAGAAGACGCCATTGTCGATCTCGATCTATTCATGGACAAAACTGCCAGGAAGAAAAGTTTTAAATCAGTCATAAAAAAACTGGATAAAGAGAACTATCAACTTGTCCGCCACGAAGGTCCGCTACCCGAGTCACTTTTAGATGATCTAAAAAGCATTTCCGATGAATGGCTTTCTCTACCCGGAAGAAAAGAGAGAGGATTCAGTCTTGGTTGGTTCGATCGCTTGCAGTTGAAGCAGGACACGGTATATGTGCTCACCTCCCGGGAGGGAGAAGCGATAGCATTCGTCAATCAAGTGCGATCCTATGCTGAGAATCAAGTTTCAATAGACATGATGCGCCATCGCAAAGAAGTTCCCAATGGAACCATGGACTACTTATTCTCCAAACTATTTGAGGATCTTCATTCTCGCGGATACAAGACCTTCAGCCTAGGTCTGGCGGCACTGTCAGGGGTAGGTGATAAGCCCGGTGCCAGCAAGGAGGAGAAGGCGGTTCATTTGATCTACGAACATATGAACAGATTCTTTTCCTACAAAGGGCTGAGACAGTATAAGTCGAAGTTTTCACCGGTCTGGGAAGAACGCTTTCTAGTCTACGAGAAATCTCCAACAGCATTGATAAAAACAGCCCTGGCGATTGCCAGGGCTGGAGAAATTGATGACTGAGTAGTCTCAGAGATTATCTACCAGCGACCGTAGCCACCACCCTGACGACCGAAGGCGCTCATTCCGTAGCCACCCATGAATCCGTAACCACCAACACTGTTGAAGGTACCATCCGTCGGCGGACGCCCCCAGGAAGCTGCACCCATCTCGCTTTGAAGTTCATTGAAATAATTCATCTTCATCATGCGATTAAACTTGGCGGCATCTTTCTGGTCCTGGACATTTTGTCTCATGGCGACGATATCGGAAGAGAGATTCGAAGTGGTCTGCATCTGACTGCTTTGCAGACTTTGAATACTCTGGGTAAGACGAGAGATCAACTGCTCCTGTCTTTTCTTATAAGCATCGTCCCTGGCAATCCAGGCTTTTAATTCATCTAGCTTCGCCTTGGAGCCGGCATCCGACTTACCTTTTAGCTCCGCAATCTCTTTTACAACTTTCAAGCGATAGGGTTGATTCTTCATCTCCATCGACTGCAGTTCTTGCTCGGCCTGGGCTCTCTCTCTTTCAAACTCGCCCATCTGGCGCTGATTGACTTGAAGCAATCGCTGCTCATCAGAAAAAATTGACTGGTTGGCTCCGGCCACCTGACAGTATGCAGGGGCTGCGGACAGACCAAGCAGTATCATTAAATACAAGCATGCTGTCTGGAACAATTTCATACTCTTCTCCTAAGAAAGTGAACATTCTTCTATTATCAATTCCCTTGATCTATTTAGATGATACACAACTTGCAACCGATTGTTGGGCGGAGCAAGGTTGCCAGGGGGTACCATAATCAATTCTTTACTGCCTTATCCTGGCTATATCCACGTCGAAGCAAATTCTTAACTCCTTCCCGGTAGCTCAAACCGGAAAGTTCATCCTTATTAGCATTAAGATATTCCATCACAAGAGCAGGCTCGGTGTAACTATATTCTCTAAGTGCCCAACCGATAGCTTTTCGAATAAAGAACTCATTCTCCGACTTCAAAGCATCGCAAAATTGAAAAAGCATCCGGCTGTCGGTATTCTCCTTGTGTTTCAACTGGCTCAAAACTGCGGTACGCCGAATCCAAAAATCCTCATCCTCTATCCATTTATATAAAATCGAGGTCATCGACGATCTATCTTCCATAAGTATCCGCCCGATAATATTCGAGGCTATAGGGTCGATAAAGTCCCACCAGGCTCCATCCCTTACCATGCCTTCGAAAACCGGCACGGTGGAGATATCGAGATAGTCTCCAAACTGGACGGCGTAGTCGATTGCCAGATACTTCTCTTCCCTGTGGGGGCAGGACCAGAGGGATTTGACTGCTTGCAAATATTCCTTTTGATTCCCGGGTGGCAGCTCTCTTTTTATCAATTTGAGCACCGGAATTCTATCTGGTTTTTGAATACCATAGAAAGGCATGTCGGTCTTCATATAAGCAGCCATCTCCCGCGCTTTTTGCTGATCGCGGAGGGACTCAAAATGACCCTGGACTAAACTCAGTAAACTCTCGGAATTTTTCAACACCAACAGGTCCCCTGGAAAAAATTTCAAATTTTATGCGAAAAATTGAACTCTTGACTTACTTTTCTCGTTCATGAGTATACAGGCTCAGGGATGCCTGAGGCCCCCGGCATCCAATCTCAGCTCCACTTAAAAACGGATTTTGTTTTCAAGAAACTGTTCTGCGGGTAAAAATCAATGTAGATATGTTTGACTGCAATCAATTCAATTTGGCGACAATAAATTGGAATCAAGGTAAAGAGTGGCTAAAGAGACCCTAGCAAACAAATACCATATCAAAGAAAAGATCGGCCAGGGCCACCTTGGAGAGGTATTCCAGGCCGCTGCTCTTGATTCTGAGCAGGAATTCGCTATCAAATTTCTCTCGAAATCATACTCTAACCAGGAACGCGCTATTCAGCGTTTTGCCCGGGAAGCAAAAGCGGCCAGTGAGCTTGATCATCCTAATATAGTTAAGGTTTACGAATTCGGTGATACCGAAGATGGTAGTTGCTACATTGTTATGGAGTTGATAAAGGGAATAACCTTACGCCGAGTAATTCGTCGCAACGGTCCCCTGGAAGCTGCCGACTGTGTTCGCATCTTTTTAGAAATTTCCGATGCCCTTGCCCATGCCCATGATCGAGGCCTTGTTCACAGAGACTTAAAACCCAGCAATATAATCATCGTAAACCGCGGCAAAGAGAATCAGACAATTAAACTGGTCGACTTCGGTCTGGCAAGACACCTGGATACCGATAAACAGGTTGAGGAAAAAGTCACTCTGGAGGGATACGTGGTCGGCACCCCGGCTTATATGAGCCCCGAACAATGCCTCGGTAAATCTATAGACTTACGCTCAGACATTTACTCCCTGGGTTGTGTAATGTTCAGAGCCCTTACCGGGATGGCACCGGTTGCAGGCAGCACCGCCCGTGAGACCATGGAGAATCAAATTAACCAGACAGCTGTGCCACTGGATAGAATTCCCAAATTTATTGAAGTCCCAGATACGCTAAAAGAGATTATGAGAAAGTCCCTGATGAAAGATCCCGAAGATCGGTATCAGTCCGTAAGGGAACTAATTGAAGATTTGAACAAATTCGCAGGATAACTGTCGAAATAATCACCGGTTCGCATATAAACATTGCAGATCCCCCAAACCCTTTATCTGCATATGGAAAATAACAGTTACTTTTACGCCTCATCTAAAGAATCTATAGAAACCTTGCCTACAGCCGAAGAGCCAGGCAAGCCAAACGCTCTGGCAAAAGAAGCGCTTGTAGAGCGGACTTCGCCCAGAGAGACTGCCGGAGAAAATAGCGGCTCTGATCAAGAACTGGTATTTACACCTCTAGATTGGGGTGAGAACAATGGCTCCACAGCCGATACTGGAGAGAAGCCGATTCTTTTAGCCCAGGCTGAGATAAAAGAGGAAAAGGCACAGGAAGAGCCTGAAGAGAAGAAGACAGATGAAGAAATAGCCCGGGAACAGGAAGATAAATTACGCCAATCTTTGAGAGCCGCATTTCTCAAACCGGAAGACGGAAGCACAAAGAAACCGGAAGAGATTGTAGAAGCTCTGGAACAGATAAAACTACCCGAGTTAGACAAAATAGAAAACATCAAAGACCTCGACATTCCGGAAATTGATGATCGCATTGAGTTCGAGCCTGACCTCTGGCACAAGATAAAAGAGAATCCTCTTATATCAATACTGGTGGCCTATGGTGGCTATCAAGTTATAAAACAAGGTCGGAAGTTTGTACTGCAACGCACCAGAGCAGAAGCCGAGGGTGGGAAAGCATCTGAAAGCGGAGAAAAGAAACAGGCTGAAGAGCCGCGCAGCAGACGCTCCAGACTAATGGACGCGGAGACTGCCACCAAATTTGATCCTAGAGTTGAAACTGAAAGAAACAGCTCCGGAGCCTTCGAAAAGACAGTAGCGTCCGGTAGTGAAGCTATAGCAGGTACTGACAGAGTTTCGGAACGACTGACAAAAACCGAACTTGACTCATTGAAAGAAGAGATAAAGCGTCTTTCGGAAAGTAAGGTGGAAGCAGAAAATAAAAGAGCCGGAAATCTGGAAAGAGTAGTAAAAATTCTAGAGAACAGCGAAAGTCCAAAAGTACAGGAAGCAGCCCACAAGTACATAAAGAATCGCATGGCTGAAGCAAGAGAAGCGGAAGCAAGACGCGGACGTGGTGCTAGAGTCGGAGCCGCCGTAGGAGTGGGCATTCTGGTAAGCGCTGCCCTCGCCTACTACGTATCAACCCTGGACCACGGGGAGAACCCGGAAGAAGAAGAGAGAGCTTCTGTCTCCGGTAAATAGTTTTGATATTGCAGCATATTTTGGGGTTCTTTCAGGATCTTTGTCAAAAAAGTTCTTGCGACTGAATATACACCCACATATTCAGATCTACTGCCTGACCCAAGCCCCCAATCCCTCCTAATGATATGTCAGCAAATAACGGAACATTCGAAAACAACGCCACCGCGCCAGGTCAAGTAGACGAGGCGGCGGATAGCAAAATAATTAGTTTCAATCCCGAGGACGCTCCCAAAGGTGGAGTCGACCAATCTCCAGGCGCAGACTCGATCTCTGCTGTTGATGGACTTAGTACAGGAGATGGACGGACCTGGCAAGATGTTGCCGTCAGCACCTGGGAGCAGAGCAAAGAGATAAATATTGAAATTCCAAAGGGCGTTCTTGACATGACGCCCCTGGCGCCCCTGGACATAAATTCATTGATGGAGAAAAGCACTGATGATGGAGCTGCCGGTAAGGCAGACAATCGACCGGCTTCTCCGGAGAAAGAAATTGGCAAAGATAGCGACAATAGCGAAAGTGCCAGTGCTGAACAAAAACAAGATGAGCAAAGTCCTCTCGAAGAGGACAAGAGCACCGTTCTCCCTCTATCTGATACAGACGACTCCCCGATAGTCGAAGGCGTCAAAGTAGAGAGTGAAAACAAAGTGGTGCCGGCTAAGGCCGACGACACCACCATGGATGATGCCCTTAAAATCGGAGCCCTGGCTGCTCTTGCCTATGGTGGCTACCGCCTCATACAAGAAGGTGGCAAATACTTTGTCGAACGAAGCAAAGCTGGTGACAAAGAGTCGGCTCCTGAAACAGTTCAAGAGACAACTAATTCAGAGGAGAGAAGTCGGCCGGAACGAGTTGAAGCGACGAGAGAAGAACTTACTCGCCTGTTAAATGAAGCCATAGAAGATAAGAACAAAACCCTCGAAGAGTTAAAAACAAAAGAGACAGAGAGTGAAAGACAGGTCCGCGGACTAAACGAAGAGATAACTAAACTCGGTCAGGAAAAAGATGCTCTTGTAGAGAGTTCCGAAGAAGAAAGAAAACAACTTACTGAAAAGGTAGAAGGGCTGGAAAGAGAAGTTAAGACCCTTGAAGAGGAGAACGCCAGAAACTCTGAAGAGAGACGCAAAACCGAAAGCGAACTGGCTAAACTGACAGAGTCAAAAGAGAAGCTAGAAGCTGAACTTGAGAGACGAACCACGGAAAACTCCGGACTGAGAGAAGAATTAAAAGCGACAGATAGTCAGCTGGCGTCGGAAAGAGAAGCAAGACAAAAAGCAGAGCTGGAAGCAAAAGAGATGATCGAACAGCTCAAGCGTGACCTGGCTAGCTCCGAAGCCGAGAGAAGCGAGACCCTCAGGACATCGGATCAGGATTCAAAGAAGGCAGCCGAAGAGATAAGTCGACTTAAAGACGAGCTAAGAAGCTCAGAAGAGGTACGAACGGAAGAGAGAGAAAAGCTCAATAGAGAGCTTGAAACTGCTCGTCGTGAACTTAACACTTTATCCGAAACCCTCCTCCAATCAGAAGAGTTAAGAAACACAGACAATCAAGAAGGACAGAAAAGAGTCGAAGCCCTGAAAGAGAGAATCGCTGAACTAGAATCTCAACAGGAAAAGGAGAGTGAAGCGGCGCGAGAAGCTAAAGAGACTTCGGTCCGCGAAATCAACTCTTTAAAAGAGACAGTAACCAGACTGGAAGAGGCAAGAGACCAAGACAAGCTGAAAGCAGAAGAGTCTGATACCGAGTCTAGACGTCGCATAGAAGCGCTAAAAGAAGAGATCTCTCGCCTGGAAGAGTCTAAAAATAGCGAAGCGAGAGAGGCGAGCACAAAAATCGCCGAAGCCAATCGCGAGATCAAAACCTTGAAAGGTGGACTGAAAGCCCTGGAAGAGGCCGGAGCTGAAAAAGAGGAAGTCAATAAAGAGAAAGTAGAGAAGCTTCGTCAAGAGATAGAGAGCCTGGAAAGAGAGAAGGTAAAACTAGCCCGGGATTCTGCTGAAAACAAACAGACCTCTGAAGAGACCATAGAACAGCTCAAGAAACAACTAGTCGAAGTCGAGACAGCCCGGGAGCTGGAGTCAAACGCCAAATCTGAAGCCCTGGAACAGGCAAGGTCCCAGGTCGACACTCTAAAACAAGAGCTTGCTCAACTGGAAACAGAAAGGGCACAAGATCTCCTGAGAGCAGAAGAAGCAGAAAGAAAAGGCGCTGAAAGTGAGACTCGAATCTCTACTCTCGAAGCTGAACTCACCCAATTGAAAGAGGCAAGAGCAAAGGAAAGTTCTGCCGCTTCTGAGAACGCAAAAGTAAGCTCCGAGCGTATCTCCACCCTGGAGACTGAACTGACTCAACTCAAAGAAGCCA
>JAUIJG010000244.1 GCA_030431355.1 bacterium | reverse complement strand
TCCCACACAAGCGATGCGATGCTTCACTCCCCGCTTCACGTAGACATAGTCTCCGTACTTGTACTCGGTGGTTGTGTCATCAAGGGTGACTGTCGCGACTCCTTTGACCACGACCCAATGCTCGTCGCGATGCTTGTGACTCTGAAGACTGAGCCGCTGTCCCGGTTTTACCAATAGACTTTTGACCTTTGTGTGCTTCTTATCGGCCAGCACATCGAAAGACCCCCAGGGTCTATCTTCGTGGTAATTGTCATTCGCCATTAAAAAACTCTCCGGGAACACCTTCGGTAGATCCTAGCAAAAACAAACGCCTGTTCCCTTATTAAGAAACTAAGGATTCTCGGAAAATAATGGATTGTTTCGTCCATAAAGTACAGTGATTTCATTTAAACGCCTGGCAATATCACCGGTCAATAAGTCCTGCCTGTATCGCCAATTCCAGTTTCCTTCCATGCTGGCCGGCAGGTTCATACGCGCCGAAGATCCGAGCCCCAGAATATCCTGCAGGGGCACTATAGCCAGACAGGAGACCGAACCATAAGCAGCCTCGATAAAATCCCAGTGAATCTCCTTACCGCTGGATCTGAGGTATCGAAGACACTTCTGTCGCTCCTCTTTAATCTGTTCCGCACCCCGGGTGGAGCCGGCTCCTTCCTTGCTGCGGAACCAACCGACCACAGTATCATGGTCATGGCCACCGGTGTAGACAACGCTATGACTGACATAGTTGTGAGGAAGATCGATATTGTCCGAACCACCTCCAAAGGCCATTTGCAAAATTCTCATACCCGGGAATGCAAACTTATCCCTCAACTCTTCCACGTCAGGGGTGATAACGCCGAGGTCTTCAACAATGATGGGGAGATTGTCAAAAGTGTCCACTAGTTTTTGAAAAAGCTCATTTCCCGGAGTTGGAACCCACTTGCCTTTCTCGGCTGTAGGTTGGCCTTCTGGAATTTCCCATAAAGCCGCGAAACCACGAAAGTGATCGATTCGAATCACATCGACAGTCTCCAGCATGGATTCAAACCGTTTAACCCACCAGCCATATCCATCTTTTGCCATCTCTTCCCAGTCATAGAGCGGATTGCCCCATAGTTGACCGGTGGCGCTAAAATAATCCGGCGGAACACCTGCCACCACAGTTGGTTTACCATCTTTGTCCAACTTAAAGAGATGAGGATTGCTCCACACATCCACTGAGTCATATGCGACCAGAATAGGCATGTCTCCAATGATGGAGATATTTTTGCCATTGCAATAACGCTTCAGCTCAGACCATTGCTTGAAGAACAAATATTGGTAGAACTGTTCTGCTAGAATTTGCTCGCTCAGGTCCTCCCTGGCTTTCTCAAGAGCTTCTTCTTTTCGTTTGGCGTAGCGCGGCTCCCACTTGTCCCATGCCTGCCCTCCGTGTTGCTCTTTCAAGGCTACGAAAAGTGCATAGTCTTCCAACCAGTGAGATTGACGCTGACAGAAACTCAAAAAGTCAGCCTGTAATTTTGTATCGGGGCTTTTTTTATAACTCAGAAAAGCCTCTTTCAAAATTCTCTTTTTAAACTCAATCACCTTACCGAAATTGACTTTGTCGGCGGTGAATCTGGTCGTGTGTTCCAACAAGTCGTGGGAAAGGAGATTATCCGCCACAAGCTTGTCGGGGCTGATCATCAAAGTATTGCCTGCGTGGGCGGAAAGTCCTGAGTAAGGAGAATCACCATATCCTGTGGGAACCAGAGGCAAAATCTGCCAGATATGCTGGCCGGAATTCGCTAGAAAGTCTGCGAATGAATATGCCGCAGCACCCAGATCACCAATTCCGTATGGGCCGGGCAAAGATGTAGGGTGCAGGATCACACCACTGGAACGAGCAAAATGCAATTTCAGGCACCTTCTACTAAATGGGAAGCATCAAGATTTTACCGGCTTCGGCCCTTTTAGTCTTTCCCCCTGTAAAGATATTGGCGGATATCAAGTTCGGTAGGAGCCCTAATTATTTCGCTGGAAAATCTTGAAAAGTTGCAGCCTGAAAGCCTCCTGGCAACATTAAACCATGCGCTAGGTATCAGAGATCTGAACAATTCGAATTTGAGGATGTTTAAGCTACGGTAAAGCTTGAAAATTCATGAGTTAGCAGGAAGTGAACTCTCTAATTAAGACCTGGAGTAAGTTTGAGTAGTATTCCAAACAGATCGCTGAAAATGTTAAGGAAAGGTATATATACATCCCTACGAATTACCGGAACAAATCCAGAGATTCCCAACTAACTAACAACACCGACTATCACCATCCACTGGTTTGCCAGCGGGGTGACAGTGTTTTCGCATAAACCCATCGGCATCGACCCCGATGGACGATCACCGTGAACTCAAGCGAGTTGCGGTTTTTCTTTCTGATTAACAACTAAAACTACTTAAATGAGAGGATCTATCATGAGCACACGTCACAAAGTGAACGTGATGGCTCCGCTCGTTGTTGGTGACCCACACAACATCGATAGCGAGTCTTCACGAAAAGATTGGGCAAAGTTTCGAGACCACTTGAAAGAAATGGCTCGAATCGGGGTCGAAGCTGTCTCTACCGACGTATGGTGGGGGCTGATCGAACCGGTTCAAGGTCAGTTCGAGTGGGCTTACTACGACAAGCTCGTAAACACCATTGTGGAAGCCGGACTGAAGTGGGTTCCGATTCTGAGCTTCCATCGCTGCGGCGGCAACATCGGCGACACCGTAAACGTTCCTGTTCCCGTCTGGGCATGGGAGTACGTGCGGAAAGCCAGTGGAGCTGCCTCTATCCGTGATGTCCAGTTCGTCAGCGAGCAAGGAAACGCTAGCGACGAGTTCATCAGCACCTGGGCCATTGAGCACGCGATGCCTCTTTTCGAAGCGGTGATGCGTGAGTTTCAGGCTCACTTCGCTGATAAGGCTGAACACATCGCGGAGGTCAATGTCAGCATGGGACCGGCTGGCGAACTCCGATACCCCAGCTACAACAACCACGATGACGGTACCGACTACCCGACTCGCGGTGCGCTTCAGTGCTACTCCCGACCCGCCATCAAGTCCTTCCGCCAATGGGCGCTGGACAAGTACGGGACGGAGAGCGGCATCGATGAAGCCTGGGGAACCAACGTTGCCGGTGGTCAGCAAGTCCGACCGCCGTCCAACCCCAAGGAGTTCTTCGGTCGATTCGACCATCACGACACCCAGTACGGTCGGGATTTCTTCGACTGGTACTCCGACTCCCTCTTCAAGGCGGGTCGTCAGATGATGACCAAGGCACTGGAAGTTTTCGCTGCGGAAGATGCTGCATTCAGCGGCATCGACATCGGAGCGAAGGTGCCTGGTATTCACTGGCGGACCGGTGAGAGACACGGGGAGCACGTGCACCTGGGTGACCGGTTGGCTGAACTGGCCGCAGGTCTTATCCGTACCAGCGGGAAGGACTGGGTCGGCAACAGCAAGGGTCGCGGTTATCGACCGCTGCTCAAGCTGATGGCTGAGTTCCAGAACAATCCGCGCAGCCGCGTCGTACTGCACTTCACCTGCCTCGAAATGCCTGATGGCGAGGGCGGGTCGAAGGTCAAGTCGGTAGCCAAGTCACTGGTTACCTGGGTTGGCCAGGAAGCAATCCGGCAGGGAGTTCCCATCAAAGGCGAAAACGCTGTCTGGTGGACCCTTTCGGACCCCGCATCCTGGGAACGCATGCGTTCGCATCTGGCTGTGGAAGGTACCTCCGGCTCTTACGAAGGTCTGACGATTCTTCGGATGGGCAATGTCGCCACCAACCCCACCGCCAACGCCGAAATGATTCGCACCATCGAATACGCCGGCGGGAAGCAGGAGGAAAGTTCCGACGACGGAGACGGCAAGGCAGCCTGAAGTTGTCCTAAAGTTCTAGACATGAATAAGTCTCGGTAGCCAGGACGGTATTTCCAACCGTAGCAGCTCCAGGCTTGTTCATGAATAGAGTCACATTCCCAAAAGAGGCGTCACCGCTTGCGGTGGCGCCTCTTTTTTGCCTTTAACACGAAAAACAAAAACAATGACTACTCGAAATCGAGGCGGTCTGATCATGACTGTAGTCATTCTGGCCGCTCTACTTGCTTTACTGATTTCAATTCCGGTTGTCGAAAGAAGCTCCACCAACCCGGTCGAGCAGTACACGGACAGCTGGACAAAGGTGAATGAGAATTTCCTCTTCTCCGACCGCCTCGCAGACTGGGACAAGCACAAAAAGCCTCCGGCTAGAATGCGCAACCTGTCCGAAGCGGAAAAAGCCATCGATGGCATGCTCAAAACACTGGACGACAAATACACCAGGTACTACACCCGTGCCGAGTACACGAAGCGCAAGCAGCGTGCCGCCCGGACCAATGTGGTCAGCTGGAAGATGTTGCCCGATAACATCGGCTACATCAAGATAAACACGTTCAGCTCTGACAACGTCGCTTCAGAAGTCGAAGACGCCCTCAATTCTATGCAAGGAGCCGAAGCGTATATCGTTGACCTCCGGGGCAACGGCGGCGGCTATGTCTCCCAGGCGTTCTCCACCTTCGCTCTCTTCAACGAAAGCGGAGTCTACGAGACCCACCGGGGCAGAAAAGACGGCAAAGCTTTTGAAGACTGTTCCGTTCTCACCACCAATGCCATGGAGGAGTATAGCGAAGGAAATCTGGCAGAATCCCGGTCAAGACCACAAAATCTTGCCGGAGACAAACCAGTTGTAATCCTGGTCAACAAGAACACGGCAAGCGCCTCGGAGTCATTCTCCGGAGCAATGAGATTCAATCGTGGGGCAATTCTGGTTGGCGAAACCACTTTCGGCAAAGGTATCATGCAGCGCACCTATGCCCTTGATGGCGGAACAGCTATCAAGGTCACTGTGGCCTACATCTACCAGCCGGACGGGAATTGCATTCACAACATCGGTCTTGAACCTGACCATAGCGTCGACAATAGCAAGAGACAGGATAACCAACTCAATCTTGCTGTCGAAGTCGCTGTGAACAAGGTCAAAGCCGGTAATTGAAGAGGACTGAATGAGAGGAAAATCTCCCCCCATACATGACGAGGACGAAGTCCTCCCCAGTTTTTTCGAAAGTAGCTGACTAAGGTCCCTGGCCAACAGGAGACTTCAGCTACTTTCATTAAACCCCTTTTTTACTATTCTCTATAGTTGTTTACAGCAAAAGAGAACAAACACTTCCTCAACGCCCCGGAAACGCAAAAAGAGGTTGATCTATTTAGAGTAGAAGATTTCCTTTAAATAAGAGCGGCTTCTTTTGAAATCCTGTAGATTATCCAGAATGTCACAACTCTAATTGGTAGGTAGATTCATCGTGGTTAACGCACTCGAAAAACTGGAAGTCCAATCCCCTTTTGATCGTTCTCTGGTGGAGGAGCTGGATTACAACAACTCCCAGGATGTGGAGAAAGCCCTGGCCACTGCCCATAAACTCTTCCAGGACAGAGAGAGCTGGCTACCGCCATATAAAAGAATAGAGATACTGGAAAGACTGGCTATCCTGGCTGAAGAAAACAAAGAACGCCTCATAGAGATTGCCGTTAAAGAAGGCGGAAAGCCCTATCTGGACACTGAGATTGAAGTAAATCGTGCCATACAGGGGATAAAGCTGGGAGTTATAGCGATACACCAGCTCCACGGAGAGGAAGTCCCCATGGGCTTGACCGCTCCTTCGACAAACAGAATGGGATTTACCTTTCACGAGCCGATCGGTGTAGTCGTTTCCCTGAGCGCTTTCAACCATCCAGTAAACCTGATTGTGCACCAAACAATTCCTGCCATCGCGGCAGGTTGCCCGGTGATTGTTAAACCGGCCCCAGATACACCGCTCTCTTGCAAAGAATTGGTCAAGCTTATCCATGAGGCCGGCTTGCCAAAAGAATGGTGCCAACTTTTAATTACGAACAACTCGGATGCGGAGAGACTTGCCACAGACAGCCGGGTAGGCTATCTCTCCTTTATCGGCTCTTCCAAAGTGGGCTGGTATTTGCGCTCCAAACTTTCAGCCGGTACCCGTTGCGCCCTGGAGCATGGCGGAGTCGCTCCCGTTATCTTAGACGAGTTGAAAGACTTCGATCACATAATAAAGCCCCTGGCCAAAGGCTCCTTCTACCATGCCGGGCAAGTCTGTGTCTCAGTTCAACGGGTCTTTGTGCCTGAGTCGATGAAAGAAAGTTTTGCCGAGAAGCTCAAAGCAGAAGCATTGACTATGAAAGTCGGTGACCCGATGAAGAAAGAGACTGCCATCGGACCGCTAATCAGACCAGGGGAAGTGGAACGGGTAGACCAATGGGTAAAAGAAGCAGTCGACAAGGGAGCCAGCTTGATATGCGGAGGCAAGAGAGTTGGCGACTACTGTTACGAACCTACAATCTTGCTTGATCCACCTCCTCAAGCCAAAGTTTCTCGTCAGGAGATCTTCGGACCGGTGGTAGCTATTTACGGATACAAAAATCTCGATGACGCCATTGAAGAATCCAACAACCTGGAATTCGCTTTCCAGGCATCAATCTTTACGGAGAACCTTGATACTGCACTCTACGCCGTGAAAAGGATCAATGCCAGCGCTGTGATGGTAAACGATCACACCGCGTTCCGGGTAGACTGGATGCCTTTCGGCGGTAGAGATGCTTCCGGTCTGGGAGTAGGCGGTATCTACCACTCGGCAAAAGAGATGAGCCGGATCAAACTGATGGTGCTGAAGAGCAACAAAATATCTTGATCCGATGCCCTTGCTACAGTACAATTCAAAGCCAATTTTTGTATAACCGGTAAGTGTTAAACCAACGCAATCGTCAAGATTGTGGAGCTATCAATCCTGTAAAAACCAAGACTCTCAGTGCTACCTATATGCACTACAGGTTGGTGCGTCAAGAACCGATACTACTATCAGCAAGCCACCATCCGTAGAATCAAGGCAACCAAATATAATGGCGCGAGATAGAGAGGTAACGCCCGCCAGAAGTGAATTAAAAGTCCCAAACAGATGAATTTCATCCTTTGATTTAGGATCGACCGAGGCCGTCTCGATGAGATGTACAGCCGAGTCGACATGTTTTAGCAGATCGCTTAACGGTGCAAGAGCACCTGTAGCTTTCTCATTATTCACCCCGAAGAAGTCAGGCCAATGCCTGGCTTCTTTTTGTTCCAGGAGATTGACATGAGCAACATCAACATAGAAATAGCTGGTATAGAATTCGAATACGCAAGAGAAAGAGAGAGAGTGGATACTCAACCGGGGCAAAGCATAATCGCAGACCACGGGTCCATCGTCATAGCCGGAGAAGAGTCGCTGGTTGTGGCAGAAAGATGCTCCTTCGTAATAGCGGGAAAAGGGAGTAACGTGATCGCACTACCTGGTTCGATAGTGAACATGGAAAAAGGAGCGAACGTAAGTCACTGCCGCAACAGCATTGTTCTCAATAGAGAGATCAATAAGATCAATCCGCCCTTTGAATTTGCCCGGGGCAAAGGACAGATCTTTGCAGATAATCGAATAATCGTGGCCTACCCGGGCGCGGAATTCGAAGCCGGTCATAATTCAGTGATCCTGGCTCTCTCTCTGGCAAAGTTTAAAACCGGCAACTACTCGCTCGTTCTAGCCACCGGATTTTGCCACCTAACTACCGGAATAAACAGCAAAATCCAGGCAGACAGTACTTGCACGATTAGAAAGAACAATGTCGTCCCCTTCGCGCCTTCGAAAGCACGGGGAGCGTAAATACAACTAAAACATAAAGGGAGCGACAAGGGCTAAGACCTGAGAGGAGGCTGGCATCTCAGCCTTCTCCATGGAAAAAATTTCTACTCTATGTCATAGTATTATTCGAGCACCGCAATTATTCACGGGAGTGACACTAATCTAATTTTCAAAGCATAGAAAAAGCCCTGTCATTAGCTCAGAATCTGTGTTTACGAAGACAACAGTACCGAGAAAAAACAAGGCTTTTGAATGACAC